>JBDNFZ010000713.1:0-1644 GCA_041689555.1 Opitutaceae bacterium
GCGAGCCGGTCGAGGTGGGGCGTGCGGATTTTCGAATCGGGATTCAGGATCGCGACATCGCCGACGCCCATGTCGTCGGCGTAGAGGAGGACGATATTGGGGCGGGCGGCGGAAGCCGGGGCGGCGGCGGCGGCGAGGCCGGCAAGGTGGGTGCCGGCGAGCGCGGCGAGCAGGCCGAGCGAGCGGAAGGCAAGGGTGGGCGGGCGGGGTGTGATCATGGCGGGCGGAGGGTCAGTCGCGTCTGGCGCGGGCGGGTTGGTGGGGCTTGGCGGGATCGAAGGCGGGGTTGGGCGTCGGCATGAGGGCACCGACAGATTTTCTCCACACGACGAGGTCGGCGCGGAGGGCGCGGACGCGATCGGGATCGCGGTCGGCGAGGTTGGTGAGTTCGCCGGGGTCCAGGGCTAGGTTGAAGAGTTCGAGACGGTCGCCTTCGGACCACGCGATGAGTTTCCAGTCGCCGCGACGGATGCTGGAGCCGGGCGCACCGCCTTGGTTGCCGTAGTGCGGGTAATGCCAGTAGAGCGCGCGCTCGGGGAGGGCGCGGCCGGCGGTGAGGAGCGGGAGGAGGTTGGCGCCGTCGGGCGGGAGATCGGCGGGCAACGGGACGCGGGCGGCGGCGAGGAGAGTGGGGAAGAAATCGGGGCTGGTCACGGGCGTGGCGAGGACGGTGCCGGGCTTGATGTGGCCGGCCCAGCGGACGATGAGGGGCTCGCGCACGCCGCCCTCGTAGAGCCAGCCCTTGCCGCCGCGGAGGGGGAGGTTGGACGTGGGCCAGCCCTCGGCGGTGGACAGGCCGCCGTTGTCGCTGGTGAAGATCACGATGGTGTCGCGCTCGAGGTCGTGGTCGCGCAAGGCCTGCATGATGCGGCCGACGGCTTGGTCCATCGCCTCGACCATGGCGGCGTAGACGACGTGATTTTGGGTGAGGCGCACATCGCTGGCACCGTCGCGGCCCCATTTTGTGTCGGTGAGACCGAGGCGCTGGCGTTTCGCTTCGTATTTTTTTTGCAGATCGGGCCGCGCCATCAGCGGGGTGTGGACGTCGTAGAACGGCAGGTAGACGAGAAAGGGCCGGGTTTTGTGGCGGCCGATGAAGTCGGCGGCCTCGCGGGCGAGGCGGTCGGGCAGGTGTTCGCCGGGCGGGCCGTCGGGCAGGCTGGGGTTGCCGTAGGGGGAGAAGTATTTGTCGCCGCCGTAGGGGCCGCCGCGATCGTTGCCACCGAGGTTGACGTCGAAGCCTTGGTTCTCGGGCCAACGGCCCTTGGGGCCGAGGTGCCACTTGCCGGCGAAGAAGGTGGCGTAGCCGGCGGGTTTGAGCGCCTCGGCGAGGGTGGTCTCGGCGAGGGCGAGCTCGGTGGCATAGGGAGCGGGGAGGAGCGGGGTGTTGCGTTTCCAAGCGGCGGGTTGCGCGGCGCCGATGTAGTTGGTGACGCCGGTGCGCTGCGGATACTTGCCGGTGAGAAGGCTCGCGCGGGTGGGCGAGCAGACGGGGCACGCGGCGTAGGCATCGGTGAAGCGCGCGCCCTCGGCGGCGAGCCGGTCGAGATGCGGCGTCTCGTAGAACGTGCTGCCGTAGGAACCGAGGTCGCGCTGGCCGAGATCATCGGCGATGAGGAACACGATGTTGGGGCGGCGGGCGGA
>JBDNFZ010000714.1:0-7947 GCA_041689555.1 Opitutaceae bacterium
CCGCGCCGGGCGCCGCCAACGCCGCGAAATAGGCGCGCGCCAACTCGCGCCGCCGGGCGTTGAACTCCTCCAGTCGCGGCAACTGCCCGAGGCCCACGCGCGCGGCCACGTCGGTGAGGTTGAATTTTCCGCCCACGAGCTTGACTTCCATACCGTCGAAACCCGAGCGCACCACGCCTTGCAGCCGGTATTGCTCGGCCAGCTTCGCCTCGGCCTCGGTGTTCATCACGAGGCAACCGCCTTCGATCGTCGTGATGTTTTTGTTCGGGTGAAAACTTAAGGAGACGAAATCGCCGAAGGCGCCGATGCGTTTTCCCCGCCAAGTCGAACCCATCGACTGCGCCGCATCCTCGATCACGCGCAGGCCGTGTTTCTTCGCGATCGCGTGGAGCCGGTCGCGGTCCACCGGCAACCCCGCGAGATCGACCGGCATGATCGCACGCGTCGCCGGGGTGATCGCCGCTTCGACGAGGTCGAGATCGAGGTTGCGCGTGACCGGATCGATATCGACGAAAACGGGTTTCGCGCCGACTTCCAAAATGACGTTGCTCGTCGCCACCCACGAGAGCGGCGTCGTGATCACTTCGTCGCCTTCGCCGATCCCCGCGATCCGCAGGGCGATCGCCATCGTGCAGGTGCCGGAGTTGAAGACCCGCACCGGCCGGCCGCCGAAATACTCGGAGAGCTTCGCCTCCAGCGCCTTCACATTCGGGCCCGAAGTGATCCAGCCCGAGCGCAGCACCTCGACGACGCCCGCGATCGTTTCTTCGTCGAGCGTCGGCCGCGTGAGCGGCAGATAGGGCAAGGCGGTCGTCGGAGCGGGAGCGGACATGGCTAGGGTTGGTTGCTGAAGAGCGTGTGCGCGCGCGACTCGGCCAGCACGTGAAAACGGAACGTCGGATCGGCGAAGAGCTCATTCACGTCTTTCTTCCGCGCGACCGTAAAGATCCGGCCGGGCTGCGTCCACTGGCGGCGGAACTCCGCGTTGTCGACAAACCGCCCGCTCGCCTGCGCCGCCGGGTCGATCTGGAGACCGAGCTCGCCCTTGAAGTCCACCGTGCCCACGACGCGTTGCGCGTAGAAGGAGAAGTCGTGGAAATATTCGCGGTAGTGATAGACCTTGTCCGCCGGCTGCACCCGCGCGGCCACGATCAGCGCGAGCTCACGGGTGCCGGCCCGTTGGATGAAGGGCGCCGCGAGCATCAGGCAGACATAAAGCCCGACCGCCGTGCTCACCAGTGTCGCAAGACCCCCGCGCACGCCGCCGATGCGCGCGAACCACGGGGCCGCGACTCCGCCCAGCACCAGCACCGTCGCCATCCCAAAGGCATACGCCTTCAACGACTCCGCCTGCCCCGGCTCACTGATAAGCCCCGGCTTCGTCACCGCGACCACCAGCCCCACGGCGAGCAAGCCGCAGACAAACGAAAACACGTTGAAGCCCAGCCGCAGCTTGGCCGCGCCGCCCTCGGCCCAACGCCGCGCGAGCCACGGCCCGATGAGCGCCGCGATCGGCGGGAAAATCGGCAGGATATACGGGATCAGTTTCGACTGCGACTTGGAGAAGAACAGGAAGATGAACACCACCCACGTCACCAGAAACCACGCGTCGGCGTTTTCCTTCCGCTTCGCCCAGCCGCCGGCCAGCGTTTCCTTCAATGCGCCGGGCAAAAAGCCCATCCACGGAAAAATCCCGAACACGACGATCGGGATAAAAAACCACCAGGGCTCGTGTCGCCCGTGCTCCGTCGTCGTAAACCGCGTCCAATGCTCGTGGATCAGGTAAAACTCCGCCCACGTCGGGTTGCGCTGCGCCGCCAGCACGTGCCACGGCAGTGCGATTGCCAGAAACAGGGCAATGCCCGAGGGCAGGTGCAGCGGCCGGAGACGTTTCCACTGGTTGAAAATCAGCAGCCAAAGGAACATCACCGCGCCCGTGACGAGGAAGCCGATCAGGCCCTTCGTCAGGGTCGCCAGCGCCGCGCTCGCGTAGAGCCCGTAGAAGAGCCACCGCCGCTGCGCGCCCGGCGCCGAGCGGACTCCGAGGATGAAGCAGAACAGCGTCGCGCTCATCAGCATCGCCACCGCCATGTCGAGAATCAGCAGCCGGGAGAGCGCAAACATCAGCAGGCAGGTCCCCAATACCACCGCCGAGGCGAGGCCCGCCGGCCGGCCCAGCCAGCGCCGCATCGCCGCGTAGGTCAGCAGCACACCGAACAGGCCCGACAACGCCGGCATCACCCGCACCGCCCACTCGTTGTGACCAAATACCGCCAGGCACCCCGCTACCGCCCAATAGAGCAGCGGCGGCTTCTCGAAATAATTCACGCCGTTCAGTTTCGGCGTCACGTAGTTTCCCGCCGCAAGCATCTCGCGGGGAATCTCCGCGTAGCGCCCCTCGTCGGGATTCGCCAGCGGGTGAATGCCCAGCAGGGCAAAATACAACGCGCCGAACAGCACCGCCAACACCAGGAGATCGCGCGTCCAAGACGTGGCCGGGGCGGAACCGGAAGATTCGGTAAACATGAGGGAGAGTTGCCCGCGATTCAGACCATGACCCCCGACGCTGGCGATTTTTTTCGTGCGCCCGGCTCGTCTTCGCAGCCATATCTCGCGCGGCATGGCCTCGGCGAAACCCTTCACCTTTATCTGCGGACAGGACGACTACCTCGTGGGGCGGATGGGCGCGGAGCGTTTCGCCGCGCTCACGGCCGACCTCACCGACGAGTTCGCCCGCGAGATCATCAGCGGTTTCGCCGCCAACATGAGCGAGGTCGAGACCGCCCTGAACCGCTTCCGCGAGAGCGTGCAGACCGTGTCGATGTTTGGCGGCCGGCGCGTCGTCTGGCTCCGCGACATCAACTTTCTCGCCGACAGCGTCACCGGCCGCGCCGAGGGCACCCTGCAGCTCGTCGAGGACCTCCAAGAGCTCCTCGCCACCATAAACCCGGAGGAGACCTCCGTTCTCCTCACCGCCTCGCCCGTGGACCGCCGCCGCGCGTTCCCCAAATGGTGCGAAAAAACCGCCGACTTTGCCCTCGCAGGCGGCGACGGCGAAGGCGCCGGCGAAGCCCTGGCCGGCATCGCGCTCGCCGAAGCCCGCAGCCTCGGTGTCGCGTTCGCCCCCGGCGCCCTCGAACTCCTCCTCGCCAAGGTCGGCGCCAACACCCGCCTCATCGTCGAGGAGACCCGCAAGCTCGCCGCCCATATCGGCGAAGGCTCCGACCTCGGGGCCAACCCGAAAATCACCGAGGACCACGTCGCCGATCTCACGCCCAACACCGCCGCCGGCGATTTCTTCGAGGCCGCCGAGGCCTTTTTCAGCGGCGATCTCAAGTGGACCCTCGCCGCGCTGGAACGGCATTTTTTCAGCGGCGGCGACGCCCGTCCGATCATCAGCGCCCTGCAAAACCGCAACCGCATCCTCCTCCAGGTTCGCGCCCTCATCGACAGCGGCGACGCCCGCCTCGGCCCGCGCGGCCTCGACGGCCTGCCCAAGGCGCAGGCCGCCTACGGCCGGCACTTCATCGGCGCGACCGAGAAGAGCTCCTACAATTTATTTTCCCAAAACGCATGGTATGTCGGCAAGCTCGCCGGCACCGCCAAGCTTCCGACGTTGCGCCGCCTGATCGACAATCAACTGGAGTTCATCGCCGCCTTCGAGGAGATCGTCCGCCGCCCGAGCCACGCCCAAGAGGAGGTCCTCCGCGAACTCGCCGTCCGCTGCCTCGCGGCGTAGCGGGCACGGCTTTCCCATCCTCACCTCGCCCCGCCATGCGTCGCAAAATTCGTGAAACGGTCTGGTATGACGCCGGCACCGGTCGGCTTCGCCTGACGGCCGACAACTACCAAAACAGCGTGCCGCTCGCGCAGATTCCCGACGCCGACTTCGAATCCGCCGCGGCTATCTCGCGTTCTTAGCTCGGCCAAAACGGCGCGGTCGTCATCTGCCATCATAAGGACGGCGCCGAGACTTGGCTGCCCGTTGACCTCTGGCTGCCGGAAGGTTTCGCGCTAAAGTCTTAGCCCCGCCTCCCCTCGCGCGTGCGCATCTCCGGGTTGGCGGTGGTTCGCGCCGGCTTTTGTAGGCAGCTCGCTTGCGAGCGCTCGGCGACCGGAGCGCTCGCAAGCGAGCTGCTTACCGCCAACCGGCAGATGCACTCCCGCCGCGCCCCCCGCCTATTTTCCGGTGGCCTCGCCTTCGGCCGGCCGCTTACTTCCGGGTCTCCCGTGAATCCTTCCCCCGACTCCGCCATCCCCAACGTCCTCGCCGAGCGCTACGCCTCCGCCGCGATGAAGGCCATCTGGTCCCAGCACGGCCGCGTCGCCCTCGAACGCGATTTCTGGATCGCCGTCATGAAGGCCCAGCGCGACCTCGGCGTGCCCATCCCGCCCGAGGCCATCAAGGACTACGAGCGCGTCAAAGGTCGGATCGACCTCGCCGCCATCGCCCAACGCGAGCGCATCACGCTCCACGACGTGAAGGCCCGCATCGAGGAGTTCTCCGACCTCGCCAAACGCCAGTTCATCCACCTCGGCCTCACCAGCCGCGATCTCACGGAGAACGTCGAGCAGCTCCAAATCTTCAGCGGTCTCAAGGTCGTCCATTTCAAAACCGCCGCCGTCCTCCTCGGACTCGCGCGCCACGCCGAGGAACACCGCGACCTGATGCTCACCGGCCGCACGCACAACGTCCCCGCCCAACCCACCACCCTCGGCAAGCGCTTCGCGATGTTCGGCCAGGAAATGCTCGGGGCCTTCGCCCGGCTCGAGGAACTCGTCGCGCGCTACCCCGTGCGCGGGCTCAAAGGCGCCGTCGGCACGCAGCTCGACCAACTCACCCTCCTCGGCGGCGACGCCGAGAAGGTCGCCGCGCTCGAAGCCCGCGTCATCAAGCATCTCGGTTTCCGCGCCTCCCTCGACGCCGTCGGGCAGGTCTATCCCCGCGGCCTCGACTTCGAGGTCGTCACCGCCCTCCACCAGATCGGCGCCGCCGCCGCGAGCTTCGCCACCACGCTCCGGCTGATGGCCGGCGCGGGGTTGCTCACCGAGGGTTTTCAAGCCGGCCAAGTCGGCTCCTCCGCCATGCCGCACAAGGTCAACGCCCGCAACTGCGAGCGCATCTGCGGTTTTTCCACCATCCTTTCCGGCTACGTCACCATGACGGGCGCGCTCGCCGGCCACCAGTGGAACGAGGGCGACGTCTCCTGCTCCGTCGTCCGCCGCGTCGCCCTACCCGATGCGTTCTTCGCCCTCGACGGCCTGCTCGAGACCACCCTCACCGTCCTCCGCCAGCTCGAGGTCTTCCCCGCCGCCCTCGCCGCCGAGAACGAGCGCAATCTCCCCTTCCTCGCCACGACCACCATCATGATGGAAGCCGTGAAAAACGGCGCCGGCCGCGAGACCGCCCACGAGGCCATCAAGGAACACGCCCTCGCCGCCGCCAAGGCCCTGCGCTCGGGCGGCGAAGCCGATCTCCTCGGCCGTATCGCCGGCGACAAGCGCGTCGGCCTCGGCAAGAAAGCCCTCCATGCCATCCTCGCCGAGAGCCACCGCTTCGTCGGCGCCGCGCCGCATCAGGTCGATAATTTTGTCGCCGAGGTGAAGCCCCTCGCCAAGCGCCACCGCGGCGCCGCCGACTACATTCCGGCCAAACTGCTCTGATCGCCCGCGGCGCGGCATTTATTCCGGTTAGCTTTCAAGCTGAGGCGAACCAAGGCTTTTTGTAGGAGCCTGCTTGCAGGCGATTTCGCACGGGCCGTTTGCCGACAAGCCGAATCGCCTGCAAGCAGGCTCCTACCTCCCGGACTATTGGTCTCATCTTGAACGCATGCCGGATTTAATCCGCGCCCGTGATTGTCGGCGACGGCAGCGGCCGCTCCTCCAGCGCGCGCAACTCCGCGAGGCGTTGCAACGCCCCGCGCTCGTCGACCGCGATCAGAAACGCCCACGCCCCCAGCACGCGCCGGTAAAACAGCGCGCGCTGCAATGCCTCCTTCCGCTCGCCCTGCGGCGGGCCGACCGACGCCACCCGCGCCCTCGGTGTGCCGCGCGCCGGCCCGGCCAGCTTCTCGGCCGCCGCACGCACCGACGCATCCGTCGAGGCCCGCGCCCACGCGAGGATCGCCGCCCGCCGCCCCGCTTCCCACCGCGCCAGCGCCGCCGCCTTCGCCGCGTCCGCCTTACCCGGCTCGGCGTAGCCGGACTGCCAGAATAATTCGTTGCGCGTCGCATCGCGATCGCCGGGAAGGATGACCCGCTTCGCGTCTTTCTCCTCGAGGCCGATCAGGTGCAGTTCAAACGCCTTCACCGTCGCCGTCACCCCCGGCACCGATCCCGCCTTCAGCGCCGCCTTCCACGCCGGCCGGAGCGTGCCGGTCCAGCTTTGACTCGCCGTGTCGGAAGACCCGCGCCACCCACCGCCATCCAACCTGCCCGCCACCGGCCCGACCGCCGCCTCGAGTTCCGCCCGCGTGCCCGTGCGCAACAGGGTCGCGCTCGTGAGATTCTGCTCCGCCAGCGCCGCGACGAATCGCGCAAATTGCCGCTCGGTCGCGACGAACGCCGGATCGTCCACTCCCGCCGGATCGCCATCGACGATCCGCCGATATCGCTCGACCTGCGTGCGCACGGCCGGCGTGAGCGCCGGGCTTTCCGCCACCGCGGTCTCGATCAGCGTCGCATGGCGCTCCAGCCACATTTCGGCCGAGCTAAAGGGCTTGTCGATCGTGCGGTCCACCAGCGTCGCCGCCTCGTGCGCCGCCGCAAAGCTCGCCCGCCCCGCGTCGCGCCGCTCTCCCGTCATCAGGTCGAATCCCAGCAGCGCCTCCGGAAAATACCGTTCGTAGCCGAGCCAGTTTTCCGGATCGGGATCGGGCACGCACCCCGCCGCGAGCGAGTCCTCCGTCGTCGCCGTGAAGCCCGCCATCCGCACCGGCGCGGGCGTTGCGCTCCAGTCCGCGCACTCCGCCGGTTGCAACCCGCGGAACCACGCCGGATTCGCCGCCGCCGCGCGCGGCACGTCGAGGTGGTGAAACCCGCCCGAGTGGCAGCAGGTGAAACAAAACACCACGCGCCCCGCCCCGTGGCCCGCCGCCAGCGCGGTCCTCAGCTCGGTCACGGTCAGGATCTGGTTCTTGTCGGAGCGCCAGCCGTTGCCCCCGCCGGTTCCGGTCTTCACCATCTGCCAGAGCGTGATCGCGCTCTCCGGGTTCTTGCCGCGCGAGAGTTCGCCGTGGTCGCCCACAAAGAGATAGAGCGTCCCGCCGCCCGCCACCCGCGGCAAAATTTCGTTTTTCAACGCCCCGAAGATCTCCGCCTTCGTCGCCGGCCGGTTCCGGTCGAGCACGCCGGGCAACCACGACTCCATGAGGAGCGCGCCGTCCTTCACCTGACGCCGCACGTCGCCAAAGACCGCCGGCGACCCCGTCCGGTTGCCCGCGCCGAAAAACGTCCACACCGCATCCGCCGCATAGCGCGCCCGCAGCCCTTCGTTGAGCGCCCGCGCCTGAAGGTATTGCGAGTAGTTGTTCGTCAGCGGCGTGCCGCCCCCGGAGAGCACCACGAAGGCGTCTCCGCTCGGCGCCTGCGACGGGGATGGCCCCGGCCGCGCGGTCTCGGGCATCGTCGTCGCACACCCGGCCAGCCCCAGCCCGACCGCGATACCCAGAATCCTCCGCCATGGGATCAGCGTCATCATTGGGCTCAATCGCATGACAAAGCCTATCCGAAGCAAGCCCGCTCGCGCGCTTGTGCTTTTCACCGCGCCTCCCACAACCTTCCTTCGACCCGTTCGTCACCTCCCAACGCTTCATCATGAAAACCCGCATCCTCCGTCCTCTCGTCCTCGCCACCCTCGGCTTCGGCTTCGTCGCCGGCCTCTCCGCCCAAACCGCCGCCACACCTCCCGCCGCGCCCAAGCTCGAGTTTCCCGCCGCCAGCCCCAAC
>JBDNFZ010000715.1:0-9707 GCA_041689555.1 Opitutaceae bacterium
GCTACGGCGAGTTTCGCCAACAAGGTCTGTTCATCGGCTCCGGCGTGGTCGAAGCCGGCTGCAAGACCGTCGTCGGTCAACGCGCCAAACAATCCGGCATGTGCTGGTCCGAAGCGGGCTTGCTCGCGGTCCTGCACACGCGCTGCGCGCTCCTCGGCGGCCAGCTCGACGCCTTCTGGGACAGTTGGAATCACCCCGCCAAATCCAACTTTGCCGCCGCCGCCTGATCCGCCACGGCCAGAATCCAGTCACGCACCCCCTCCCGCTCTCGCCGCATTTTTCACTTTCCGCCCGTCGGCCGATCCGCATCTTTCGGGTGCCCGTGCCCGACAATCCTCTCATCGACCTAAGCGCTCTCCAGAAGCCTCTGGACCAGTTTCGCACCAAATCGAAACGCCCGGATATCCATCCGCGGGAGATCCTCCTCATCGGCGCCGTCGCGTTGCATCTGATCTTCTTGCCGTGGGCGCTGGGCGCCGTGCGCCTTTGGGCGCAATACATCAGCTTCGGGCTGGCGGTGCTGGGCTTCCTGATCGCCCTGATTCCCCGCGATTACACCGAGGAGCAGACCGGGCAAAGCGCCTTCCGCCTCTACACGTGGACGAAGCTCGTTCGCTTCCCGGTTTTCTGGCTCGGTCTCGCCCTGCTCGCACTGGTGACGCTCCAGGGGCTAAATCCCGCCTATCGCTTCACCGACACACCCGACAAAACGGGCTGGTTTATGAACCCCATCGCCCACCTCACTTGGCTGCCGTCGGGCGTGGAGGTCCCCTTCGAGCGCGGCGGCGGGCCTTGGCGCAGCCTCATGGTTTATGCCTCGGTTTGGCTGCTCGTCTGCACCGCTTGGATCGGGTTCACCCGCCGGCGCACCTTGCAGATCGTCTTCGTGATCATTGCCGCCAACGGTTTCGCTCTGGCCGGCCTTGGGTTGGCCCAGCGCTTTTTGCCGAGCGACAAGATTTTCTGGAGCGTCGCGTCGCCCGGTGTGTTTTTCTCCTCGTTTACCTACAAGAATTTCGCCGGCGGTTACCTCAATCTCGCCCTCGCGGTCGCCGGCGGGCTGGCGGCTTGGTTTTACTACCGCGGACTCCGGCGAATGGAGAAATCCAACCCCGCCGGTTTGTTTGTCTTTTTCGCCACCCTGATCGGCATCAGCATTCTGATCAGCTTTGCCCGCGGTGCGACCATGATGATGCTGGCGTTCCTCGCCGGCGCGATCTCCGTCTTTCTTTACCAGCAGTTTTTTTCGAAAGACGCGGTCCGCCGGCCGGTCATCATCGTGGTCCTCGTTTTGGTCTTCGGCTTTTTCCTTAAGACCGGCCTCGACGCCATCAATTCCGGTGAAGCCTGGAGTCGCCTGAGCATCGGCTTGGAGGGCCGCGATGGTTCGATCAGGTCCCGCGCCATCGCTACGGAGGCGGCCACGGATATGCTCAAACAGACATGGAAACTCGGCGCCGGCGCCGGCAGCTTTCGCTACCTTTTTCCGCAGTATCAGCAGCATTACCCCGAGATTTTCACCGAAGGCGGAGCTCGGTTGTTTTGGAACCACGCGCACAACGACCTGATCGAGTTTCCACTGGAATTGGGCGTGCCCGGGATGGTGCTGCTTCTGGCCATCGCGGCCTACTGGTTCGTGCGGCTCGTTCGGGCCCGATTTTGGCTCAACCCGCTCACGCTCTGCGTCGTTTTCGGCCTGCTCTTGACGCTGGTAAATTGTCGTTGGGAATTCCTCCTCCAGTGTCCCGCGATCTTGCTCACGTGGTGCCTTCTTTGGGCTTTGGTCGTCCGCTGGACCGAACTTGAGGAAGCTAATCCGCGGATATAAGCGCCCGGTCTCGGGCCGCGGTTTGGCGCTGCCTACCGGCCGGCCGCCGTCAGGCTGAAGGCCTTGACCTCGATCGCCTCGCCCGGGGGCTGGTGCTGAATCCCTACGGCCACGCCGACAAAAAAGGCCCCTTCCGGCGGCAACGCGCCCTGGGTGATTTCCACCCAATCCGGCCATTCTCCCTCAGGGAGGCGAATCACCGCGTATCCGAGATGGCGATGGTTCATGTCCAACCAGCCCAAAGTCAACGCGGCGAATACGCTCGGCGCCACCCGCCCTCGCAGTTGCACCCGCGCCCAATGAAATCCCGTCGTTTGCACCTGCGTCCATTGAAACACCGCCGTGTCCTTGCTCCCCTCGACTCGGAGCACGCGCGGCTCGCCGGGAAGAAACGCGGCGCGGTGATGCTCCGCCGGTTCGACCTTGCTCTGCCATCCCATCGGCAGGGCGACGCCATAGTCGAGCCCGGCCAGCGAGCGCCCCGGACGCGTCGGACCGGCCAAAGAACCGTTGGGGAGCACTTCCCGCACCCCGGATACCTCGGTCGCCGCCCAAGCCTTAGCCACCCAAGGATCGGCCAATCGGTTCAACGCCTCCCCGGCCACCGCCCGTTGATTTCCGGCCTCCGCCAGCCGGGCGATTCGATCGACGGCTTGGACCGAGGGATCGTGCTTGAGATAGTCATCTTGGAGAAACGGCGCGATCGCCAACGGGGAATTTTTCTTCAGAGACTCCGTGTAAACGAGAAACTCGTTCCGCGCTTTCAAGTAGGTCTCGAGCCCCCGGACAAGCATGGCCCAATCCGCTTCGCGGCCCAAGGCCGCCCGGTTGAGCGCGTCGCGCGCCTCTTTCATGGCTGTGAACCGCTCGGTCACACCGAAGGCCGCGCTCACGAAGCGCACCCGTTGGCGCACAATTTCGGAGCGGGCCGTGCGTTCGGCCTCGGCCAGAAAGCCCCGCAAATCCCGCCTCGCATCCGGCGGGAACAACGCCGCCTGCGACTCGTTGCGATAGTGCTTTAGCCAGTAGGACCCGCCGGCCTGCCCCATCCACCGGGCTTCGCACCGCTCGAAAAATCGCCGCATGGGCTCGGCCGTCTCCTTGAAATAGCGCCGGTAGTATTCGTCGAGCAGCGCCGTCGCATTTTGCTCCGGATCGAGGAGCAGTTGCGCGACCAGCCACGGCATCGGCCCGTCGAGGCCCCAACTGGGCGTCATCTCCGCATAATAGTCCGTAAATCCCGCCCGGCGCGCATGGCGCAGGCTCTCCGCAATCAGGTGCGGGTGCTGCCGCGGGATGAGAAAACCATACCCGTAAAGATAGTCGTAGAGGCCGAGCCGTTTGGGGCCGGCCTCGCCCCACCGCTGCTGCAGGGCTAACTCCTCCCGCCTGGCCGCCTCATCATACCCCTGCGACCTGTCTGCCGTGAGAAACGGCAGAACCTGCGGGTGAACGGGGAAGCCCGGAGTCTGCTCGGCCCAATAGTAGGCCAAAGCCCCGAGATATTTATCCGGGTGTGTCCGCGCCAGCTCCGTCGCCGCCCGGTTCATAAACGTGAAGACCAACGGCGAGTAATCGGGCCGCCCCCGGAACCATCGCGGCGGCGTCACCCACGCCCGCGTTTCGGCCGATTCTCCAAACGTGAGACCGTCGTTGACGCCGAGGGGAAACGACTCCGCCTCGGGATGGGCTTTAAAGTGTCGGCTGGCCGCAGCGGCCGCATAGAGCGCGACATCTTCCCGGCCGAGGTCGGGATTCCAAAAACCCGACCCCGGCGGTGGCTGGATGCGCCGCCCGTTTTCCTCGGGGAAAAATTCGGGGTGTTGCCCGAACAACTCCGGCGGAAACACCCCGGAGAGGTTGTGCGAGAAAGCGACGGGCGGGCCCAATCCGTTCCGCCGCGCCCACTCGCCCTTATCGGAATCAACCACGCCCCCGAGATGCCGGGTCTGAAAAGCCGATTTCGCGGGCTTTGCTTCGACGACACCCCGCTCCCGCCCCAGCGGACCCGGCATGAAGCTACGCTCGGTCCAGCCGATCCGGCCCTTGCTGAAAAGGATGGCCGCGGCAACGACCACCAGTCCGATGCCCGCCCCAACTGTCCGCCTAATCCACATGGGGCGTATACTCCGGCACGAGCCGCTTGATCGCTTGCTTCAGTCCGTTCGCATCGAGTTCGCCGGCTTTCTCCTCGATCTCCGCAATGCAGCGCCGGGCCCAGTCCTCCGGGCTCGTCCCGGCATCCCGCGCCAGCAGCATGATCCGGGGATGCGCCGTCGCCTTCAGATTCTCCGAGGTGTGCTGCAATTCCTCGAAAAGTTTCTCTCCCGGCCGCAGACCGATGATTTTGATCTCGATATCATCGTCAGGACGCAGCCCGGAGAGTTCGATCAATTGCCGGGCCAGATCGACGATTTTAACCGGCTTACCCATGTCCAAGACAAAAATCTCGCCCCCGCGACCGAGCACCGCCGTATGCAGCACCAAGCCCACCGCCTCCGGGATCGTCATGAAGTAGCGCATGACGGCGGGATGCGTCACCGTGATCGGGCCGCCCTCGGCGATCTGGCGCTTGAAGATCGGGATCACACTGCCGGAGGAACCGAGCACATTGCCGAAGCGGACGGCGATAAACCGGGTCTTCCCTCCGCCGGCCGTCGCCCGGCCCCGGCCGTGCTCGCCCGGCGCTTCCGCTTCCCGCCTCGCGTGCAACGATTGCAAATGGAGTTCGGCGAGACGCTTGGTCGCGCCCATCGCATTGGTCGGGTTGATCGCTTTGTCGGTCGAGATGAAAACCATCGCCTCCACGCCGTGCGCGATCGCCAACTCCGCCAGCCGCCGGGTGCCGGTCGTGTTGTTCTTCACCGCCTCGCCCGGTTGGCGTTCCATCAGGAAAACATGCTTGTGCGCCGCCGCATGAAAAATGATCTGCGGCGCATACAATTTCAAAATCGCCGTCATTCGCGGCTGATCGAGAATATCCGCCACCAGCGGGACGATCCGATGCTGGTAGCCGAGTTGATTGAGCTCGGATTCGATGATGAACAGACTGCCCTCCGCCTGCTCCACCAACAGCACCCGTTGGGGGTTGTAGGCACACACCTGCCGGCAAAGCTCGCTGCCGATGCTCCCCCCGGCCCCGGTGACCAGCACCACCTTCCCGTCGATGAGCTTCGCCACCTCGTCGCTCTTTAGATCGACCGATTGCCGCCCCAACAAATCCTCCACCTGCACCGGGCGGATCTTCGTCACCTGCACCCGACCCGACGCCAGTTCCGAGAGCGACGGGATGATTTCAACCTTCAGGCCCTCGTCGATCAGGAGTTTGGAGATTTCCTGGAGCCGCTTGCCCGAGGCCGACGGCATGGCCAGCACACAGGCGTCGATCGCATAGTCCTTCCGCAGCCGCGAGATGTCCTCCGGCGCACCGACCACCGGCACGCCGTGAATATCGTGCCGGTGCTTGCTGCGGTCGTCATCAACGAAGAAAACCGGCTTCAGGCCGAGCCCGGGGCGGGCTTGCGCCTCGCGGACAAACTGCGCCCCGGCGTCGCCCGCACCGAGCACGGCGATCCGCCGGGCGGCCTTGCCGCCGGCAGCGGCTTTTTGCGTATAACGTTCCCGGTAGATGCGAAAGCCCAGCCGCAATCCCGCTAAAGCACCGACGGAGAGCACGAAATCCATCAAGATCGCACCGCGCGGTGACATCAGGCCCGGGGTCAGCCCCAGCCGGAGCAGATAAGCGGTCACGTTGGCCGCCATGATCGCCAACACGATCCGCAGGAGGTCCGGCACGCTGAAATAGGTTAACAGGCTGCCAAATTGCCGCAAGAGCACCAAGAATCCCAACTTGATCGGCAGCGAGATCGCCATCGACAGCAGTCGCTCCTCCTGAAACTGCGGGGGCACGATGAAATCAAACCGGATCTCATACGCCGCGAAACGACAGAAGGTCAGCAGACCGCCATAAATCACGATCAGCGAAATCACCCGCGTAAATCGGGTCATGCGCGAATCCACAGCCTGGGCCGGGAACATGGGCGGGGTTGAGTTCATCCTGTATTTCGCAATTGAACTACGAAGTATCGAAGATTCCCCGAGTCACGGCTGAAGAAAATATTCCCGCGCGTTCTGCACCCGCCGGGTGAAGCGTATCCCCAAAACATTTCTTCCGCCCGACGCTTTGGTTTTTGCGATTTTTGCGCCTCTTTGCGGCGATCCTTCTCCATATCTCGGGTATCATGGCACACCGGGTCGTTGGGAGTCGGGATTAAATTCGGGCATCGTCGCTTCACCTTGGGCGCTGATGCCATCCCGGCGCAATACCTTCCCCACGGTGGCCAGCAGAATCCGGAGATCGAGCCACAAGGTCCTCGTCTCCACGTAGGTCACATCCCACTCAAATTTCGCCTCCCACGTCAGTGCGTTCCGGCCCTTGATTTGGGCGAGACCCGTCAGCCCGGGAGGCACCTCGTGACGCCGCGCCTGCCGCGCCGAATAGCGATCAAGATACTGCACGAGGAGGGGACGCGGCCCGACGAGACTCATCTCGCCCCGGAGGATGTTCCACAGCTCGGGCAATTCATCCAACGAAGTGCCCCGCAGGCGGCGGCCAAAGGCCGTAAGTCGCTCCGCGTCGGGCAATGCCCTCCCCGCGCGATCATGGGCATCGAGCATGGTGCGAAACTTGATGATCTCAAAGATTCGCCCGCCCCGGCCGGGCCGCCGCTGGCGGAAGAAAACCGGCGAACCCAGATTCACGCGCACGAGCACCGCCACGATCAGCAGGACCGGGACCCAGAACGGAGCAGTGAGAATGACTGCGAGGAGATCTAAAACGCGTTTCACTCTGAATGTTTAGCCGCAAAAAAACTCAAATGGCGCAAAAATTAAGCATCGGACAACACATACTTCCTGATTTCCAGTTTCGGCGCTCCAAAATTAATTACCAAGCCATGCTCAATTCCCGATGATCGCAGGTAACCAAGCAACTGCGCGACATGTTCGCCCGAAAGCGCCTTGCACGCCTTGATTTCCACAATCAACCGATTGTCCACAAAAAGATCTGCGAAGTAGTCGCCCAAAGGCGTCCCGTCTTCGTCCAAAACCGCCAAGGGATGCTGCGACGCGACCAAGGTGCCTGATTTTCGAAGGCGGTGGACCAGACCATTCTCATAGATTTTCTCCAAATGCCCATGCCGATGATAGCAATGGAGGGCAAACGCCGTTTCTCTAACGTGATCACAAAGATGAAAAATATCAGAGTTAGAATTCATACTCATGATCAGGGAGTGTATTTTTGCGACTTTTGCGACTCTTCGCGGCCAACGACCCCCTACCGCCGCGCCACGCTGCGCACGACGTCCACCACGCGTTGCAGGTCACTCTCCGCCAGATTCGATCCCGACGGTAAACACAGCCCACGCTCAAACAAATCCTCCGCGACCTCGCCGCCAAAACGGTCGTAGCCCGCAAACACCGGCTGCAGATGCATCGGTTTCCATACGGGCCGCGCCTCGATGTTTTCCGCCGCCATGGCCAACCGGATGGCCTCGCGATCCGTGCCGAATTTCGCGGGATCGACCAAGATGCACGTGAGCCAGCGCGTGCAGCGATTCCACGGCGCTTCCGGCATGAACGAAATGCCCGGCAGATCGGCGAAGGCTTTTTCGTAAAACGCACAATTGGCCCGGCGGGCATTCACCCGGTCGGCCAGCACCTGCAATTGCCCCCGGCCGATCCCGGCGAGCACATAGCTCATGCGATAGTTGAAGCCGACCTCCGAGTGCTGGTAGTGCGGCGCCGGATCCCGCGCCTGCGTCGCCATGAACCGCGCCTTTTCGATCAACGTGGCGTCCGCCGAGACCAGCATCCTTCCGCTTGAAGTGGTAATGATCTTGTTACCGTTGAAAGAGTAGATACCCAGGCGACCCCGCGTCCCCGGACTCACACCAAGACACGTTGTCGCAGTTGAAAGCTGAGAGTTGAGAGCTGAGAGTTCAGGCTGTCCGCCGGTCTGATACGCAGAATTTTGCGCCTTTTGCGCCTTTTCGCGGCCATAATAAACCGCCCCCAATGCCTCGGCCGCGTCTTCGATCAATGCCACGCCATACTTCTCACACAGCGCGGCAATCGGATCGATATCCGCGCATTGTCCGTAAAGATGAACAAGGACGACCGCCCGGGGCAGCTTTCCTTTCTGCTTACGGTCTGCCAGTGCCTTCTCCAGCAGCGCCGGGTCCATGTTCCAGGAGGCACGCTCGCTATCGATAAACACCGGCCGGCCGCGCTCGTAGAGGATCGGGTTGACGCTCGCGCTGAAGGTCAGGGTGGAGACGAAAACCTCATCCTCCGCCTTCACCCCGACAAGCCGCATCGCGAGATGCAAAGCCGCCGTCCCCGACGACAGCGCGGCAGCATGAACGCTGTTATTCGTTACTCGTTGCTCGTCACTTGGGTGCCGACCGTCGGTCGGAGTGCCGGATAACGAATCACCATTAACGGATAACGGAGCGGAGATTCGCTCGGCGAATTCCCGCTCGAACCCATCCACATGCGGACCCACCGGCGCGATCCAGTTGGTCGCAAAGGCCTCGCGCACATACTCAAACTCGGCCGGCCCCATATGTGGGGATGAAAGATAGATACGTGGATTTTTTGTCATGGGAGGCTAGCTTTCTCCGGCCATTTGCGAGTAACCTTGCCGAGCAAAATGAGCGGGGACGCATTGACAACCCAGATGCTCATGTCCGCAGCTCGGACGCCAGTTCACCGGGGCGCAATTGGACCGGGGAGACGCCAAAACCGTGCAACGCAGCGATAAATTCCGCGCGGGAGAGAGCCGCCACTTCCGCTGCCTTGGCCTGTGATATCCGGCCCAACTCGAACCATTTCACGGCCGCCGCCAGGCGCAACTCAGCGGCAAATTCGTCAGGCGAACGGCGCAGGCTGGCAAACGTTTCATCTGCGATGTCGACTGTGAGCTTCATGCGATTCACTTGATAGGCCTGCGCCCACAAATGTCCACCTCCGCCTCAGCCGGGCGCACTCCGTCGCACGGCAGTGTCAAAGTCGTTCTCGTCGCTCGTAGTCTTTCTCTTTCCTCTTTCTCTTAATCTTTCTGTCGCGCGGTCAAACCCCCGGCTCGCGGTATCCAGCCCTCTCGGGCGAGCAACGGCGTAAACGACACGGTATCCCACCGATTTGAAAACCACGGTCGAAACGGACTGGTAAAACGAAGCGGCCGGCGCTTCGGAGGAAGCGCCGGCTTACGGACCGAGCCAAGGGCGAAAAAGTCTGGCGGTTCTTGGCGAAGCCGCACGTCCTGAGCAGAGAGATGTCTGTCGCCGCAACTTCGCAAACCAACCCACCTTGCGACGCGGCCACTCCCAGCTCGCCCTTTCACTGTAAAACGGGTGCTTGCTGACAACCCATATAACCATATCGTCACCCATACATGAAAACGACCCTTGAGTTACCCGATGCGCTTTTCTTGGATGCCAAAGCCGCCGCCGTCCTCCGTCGCACTACTTTCAAGGCGATTGTGGAAAAGGCCCTCCGCCGGGAATTGGCCCCCGCGTCTGACATCACCAACCCCGACCCGGAGAAATTTGAAGTCGGCCCTTTCGGCATTCTGAGTCTGAAAAAAAGCGGCGGCAGTCTCACCGCAGAGCACGTTCGGGAGCTGATCGATCATCAGTATGACGAGGAGGACGCCCGCGTCATCGCCATCGCCTCTGGGAAATCATGATCCAGCTCCTCGATGCCAATGTGTTGATCGCTTTGGCCGATTCCTCTCATCCCCACCGCGCCGCTGCGCTCCGGTTTTTTGAACGTCGCGCCGTGCCGGAAGGCTGGGCTACCTGCCCGTTGACAGAAA
>JBDNFZ010000716.1:0-1642 GCA_041689555.1 Opitutaceae bacterium
AGCGCGGCCTGATCGTTGTCGGCGCTGTTCCAGTTGTCGTTCTGGAGAACCAGCTGGTTGTTGGCGTTAAACAGGCTGAGCGTGGGGTTGGCCAAGGTGCCGGTGAGACTGAAAGGCACCTGACTCAATCGCTGGCCCACGGCACGGATCAAGATGCGCTTCGGCGCACCCTCGTTCACGACGAATCCGGTGATCATGATGTTGGCGCCCGTGCCGACTTGGGCGCGGGTCGAGAGGTTGCTCACCCTCTGATTATATTGTTGAGCCCAGGCGAGATCAGGGGCGGCGGCGGCGAAGGCGGCGACGAGGGCAACCAATGGGCGGGAAATAAAGCGCGGAGTTTTCATGGTGGGGCGGGCGGAGAGACCGACGGACCGCATTGGGAGATACGGTGCCGACACGAGAGCGTTTTGTTGTGAAGAGATTGCTTAAGAGATGTCGCGAAGTCGAGCCGCTGGTTGGGAATTTCCGGTAAATGGCGTTGGGCTAGGGCGTAATCTACCCTGAAACTTCTCCGATGAGAATTCCTCGGGGGAGTGCAATCGGCCCTCAATGACATTTCGGAAAAGCCTGTTTCGACGGATGCCGGGCGGCTACTTTAGCAGCGCGATGGGCGCTGGGTCCCTGTCGCCGAACGTCTGATTGTCGCCGCCCATAGCCCAGACGAAACGGTAGGCACCGGTGCCGACCCCGCAATGGATCGACCATGCGGGAGAAAGCACGGCTTCGCGGTCGCGGACGACGAGGTGGCGGGTCGTTTGGGGCTCACCCATAAAGTGCATCGCGATGTTTTCGCCGAGGTCGAAATAGAGATAAATCTCCGTGCGGCGGCTGTGGGTGTGCGGAGGCATCGTGTTCCAGATGCTGCCGGGTTCGAACTCGGTAAAGCCCAGCACGAGCTGGCAGCTTTTGATGCCTTCGGGGTGGATGTATTTCAAAATGGTTCGGCGGTTGGCTTTGGCGACGTCGCCGATGGGGGCGGCGGAGACGTCGGCACGGCGCGCGAGGGCGGTCGGATGTTTCGCATGCGCGGGGGTGCTGATGAAATAGAACCGGGCGGAGCTGTCCGCGGGTGATGCGGAGGCGATGGCGCTTTCGAAGACGACGTCTTTTTCTCCGAGGCCGATGTAGAGGCAGTCGAGCGAGGCGAGCGTGTGGACGGTGCCGCCTACACGGATAGTGCCGGGACCGGTGCCGACGTTGAGGATGCCGATCTCGCGGCGTTCGAGGAAGAATGCGGTGCCGAGTTCCTTGTCCGTCGGAAGGCCGAGAGGTTCGGCGACGGGAACGGCCGCGCCGACAATCATGCGATCAAGATCGGTGTAGCGGGCGATGACGGCACCGGGCTGGAAAAGGCCGCCGATGAGAAACGTCTCGCGGAGTTGCTCGGTGGAGAGCGTGTTCACGGCGGCGGGCGCGGGGAAATAATGGAGCTTCATCTGGTCCCGAAGAGATGGAGACTCCCGCCATCGCGAGCAATCCCGGGAAACCGCGCGAGAGCGTCTCCCGCTCGCCGGCCGGACGATCGCCGACCACGGCGGGCGCGGGGATTTGCAAACGAGCGGGCCGAGATCGCGGGCGCTTCCCGCGTTTAGAACGAGCCCTTCACGCCGAGGGTGTAGTGCACGCCGAACTCCTCGCG
>JBDNFZ010000717.1:0-1748 GCA_041689555.1 Opitutaceae bacterium
AACGCCACCGGCAAATGCTGGAATGAGCGGGGGCAAGAGGCCTTGAGGTCGTGCATTCGCGGGAACGACGCTTGAGGTGGCAGTCCCGGATTCAGCCGGAATCCGAAGATCTCCCGACCGGCAGGAGCCGGGACTACAAACACGAAGTCGATCCGAGTTCACTTCCCGTTATGGCCGCGCGCGGACCGGGAGCGGGCCCTTAACGCTCGGTAAGGCCGGTAATACCCGCCTTACTCGCCATGCAAACGCTCTCCATCAGCAAGCTCACCAGCAAAAGCCAGGCGACCATCCCGGATCGGGTGCGCCGGAAACTCGGCCTCAAGCCCGGCGACTCGGTCGCCTTCAAATTCAAGGCCGGTCAGATCTATCTCCAAAAAGCGCGGCCGGTCGACCGCGTGTTCGCCAACTCCGTAGAAGACACGCTCAAAGACGAGTGGCACTCCGCCCAGGACGACCGTGCCTACGCCGACCTGTAAGCGCTTCGACGCCGTGGTCGTGCCTTTCCCGTTCACGGACAGCGCGGCCACGAAACGCCGCCCGGCCCTCGTTCTGTCCACCTCGGCCTTCAACGACCGCGCCGCGCATCTCGTGCTCGCGATGGTCACGAGCCGGGAGCACCGCGGCTGGCCGTTGGATACGGAGATTCACGATCTCGCGGCAGCGAGCCTGATCCACGCCTCCATCGTGCGCATGAAACTCTTCACCCTCGATGAACGGCTCGTGCTCCGCCGTGCAGGCACATTGGCCGCGCCGGACCGCGCCGCCGTGCAACGCGCCCTCGGGTTCTTGCTCCCGGCCGTCTAGCCCTCAGGCCTTCCCGCCCGCGAGCGCCTTCGCCACCGGCCCGTCGAGGTGCACCGTCTGCGTCGGGAACGCGAACGACAGGCCGCGCGCCTCGACCGTGCGCATGAAAGCCAGACTCAGCCGCTGACGCAGCTGCATGTGTTTGTGGAAATCCGGATCCTTCACCATAAAGGCCATCCAGATGTCGAGCGACGAGGCGCTGTAGTCCCGGAAGTAGCAGATCACCGAAGTAGCATCGACCTCTTGCTCGGCTAGGACCAGCCGGCGGAACTCCGCCACGACTTCTTCCATCTGCGCCGCCGTGGTGCTGTAGGTGAGCCCGATCACCTGCTCGACGCGACGGCCGGTAAAGCGGGAAAGATTCACGATCGATTCCGACGCCACCATCTTGTTCGGCATCACGATCAGCGATTTGTCGAGCAACCGGAGCTTGGTCGAGCGCAGGCCGATGTCCTCGACCAAGCCGATATTGCCCTGGATTTTGATGGTCTCGCCCACCTTGAACGGTTGGTCGATCGCGACGACGATCGAGCCGAAGACATTCGCGATGGTGTCCTGCGCCGCGAGGGCGAACGCCAGTCCGCCGATCCCCAGTCCCTGGAGAATCGTGGTGACGTTGAAACCCAGGCTCTGGATGATCATCAAACCGCCCACCACGACGAACACCGCGATCAGGGACTTCTTGATCCACGGCATGAAGGCCGCGATCCCCATCCGCTTCTCCTTCGCGACCTCGGTCGTGTGGTCGATGAAGGCGCCGAACGCCTGCAGAAGACCCCAGAAGATCACCAGGGAAAACGCCGCCGTGGAACCGTGGCCGATACTCCGGTCCGCCGTCTCCGAGAGCTTCAGCACCTTCAGTGCGGCGAAGATGCCCGTCACCATCACGAACGTCGCCACCGGCCCCTCCAGCGCCGGGAACAGCTTGTCGTCGAGCGTCGTCT
>JBDNFZ010000718.1:0-4406 GCA_041689555.1 Opitutaceae bacterium
AGTCCAAAAGCGCGCCCTTCTCTTTCAAGCGCTTATCGCTTCATCCCCAAGGGCCCTGAAGTTTGACTTGGGCAAGGACAACACGACCGGACCCACCGAGCACGCTTACGCGGCGATGGCTCGCGCAGCCGGGATTGCGATGCCGGAAACGAGACTTTTTTTCCGTGCCGGATCGGGCGGGCACGAAGCGGCGGCATTTCGGGGTAAAACGATTCGACCGCGACGGCGCCGAGCGCCTCCACGTGCATTCCTTTGCCGGCGTCGCGCACAAAGACCCCGACAAATGCGACTACCGCGATCTGTTGCTCGTGGCAAAAGCCCTGACGCGCGACATGACGCAGGTGGCCGAAGGCGTTCGGCGCATGATTTTCAACGTCGCGGCCAGCAATCGCGACGACCACGGCAAAAACCATGCCTTCGTCTATCGGCAGGGAGCGTGGGCGTTTTCTCCCGCCTTCGATTTGATCTTCGTCTCGCCGACGGTCCAGTCGATGCGCGGGATGGGGATCGGCGGCGAATGGCGCACGCCCACGATGGATCGGATCGCCAGCGTGGCGCAGGACGCCGGCCTGGAGCCGAAGGCGATCCGGTCGATCGCCGAACAAGTGGCCGCAGCGGTGCAACGTTGGCCGCAGTTCGCGGCGGAGGCCGCTGTGCCGGCGGAGGAAATCGCCCGGGTGCAGCGGGTGATTGTGGATCAGCGCGAGGGGCTGGCCAACCGCGCGCAGATTTCCTTTTCATTCGCACCGACGGTGCAGACCAACCCTGCGCTCCGCCCGCGCTCGTCGCGGGGGATTTCGCCGGGTTGAAGCGCCGGCCACCCACCGCCCCAGTTTCCAATCATGGTCGAATGCTACCGGATTCCGGCCGGCAAACCCGGTATCGCCTTTGAGGATGTTTCCGCGCCGACGAATGGGAACCACGAGAGCGGGTGCAGCGTCGCCGCCTCCGGCTCCGCCAGCGTGGCGAATTGCTGCACGGTTCATCAGTCTGGCCCGAAACTTTCCCCATTTCTCGAACGGATCGTCTGCGACAGCGTCTTTCGTCCGGTAGTCAGAATTAAGGTTTGCTTGGTGTTAGGTCAAAATGCCGTCTCGAGGGGTCGAGACGGCTATTTTTTTGCGGACGGCGACTCTCAGGCTATCTTGCGCCGACGGATGGGAAGGTGAGCACGCGGGCCGGTCCGCTTGCTCGGCAGCGAAGGCCTTAATCGATCTCGCCCCTGCACCCGGACGGCGTGGGGTCCGGCCAGACTCGGGCCGTTGCAAGTTCAACGCCTAAGCCCGCACCCGCGTGGCGAACTGCCGCAACTGTTCGTCGAAGGGCAACTCCGCCAGCGCCTTCATTTGATTGAGCCCGTAGCGACGAACTTCCTCGACGGACGTGAGGTTCATCAGCTGCGTTTGAATCTCACCGGCGAGCTGGAGCAGTTTCATGTGATGAGTGATCGAGCCCGGCGAGAGGCCTTCTTCGGCGGCGAGTTTCAGGCGGTTGAGAGCTGGCTCGGATTCGAGCCGACGCTGCCACGCGTGGGCGCGGTGGATCGGATGCTGCACGGGCGCGGTGGCGGGTTGCGGCGCCGGTGCGCGGCGTGTCATGCCCAGCTCACAGCGGAAGGGCGTGAGCAACGTGACGGGCTTGGCGCTGCCCGAGGTCGGGGCCAGCGCGACATTCAGCGTGAGCACGAGCGGGCGGCTCGGCGCGGCGGATGCCGCACGGGCGGTGCGCTCCTCGATGACGAGACGCTCGGCCATGCCTTCGACCAGGTGACCGACGCGCAGTTTCATGCGCAGATCCAAGAGCCGGGTGCCGGGCGCGAGGTTGTTGGCGGGCTTGTCGCCAAAGCGAACCTCGACGCGTTCGAGGAACAATAAGATCGCGTTGTTCGTGCTGTGTGAGCGAGGGCAGCAATTCGCCCACAGCAGCCGCAGTGGGCGACACCTCTGAGCACATGAAAATGTTTGTCGCGGGCGCGGAAACGGCGGGCAGCGGGAAGGAGCGCCGGGCGGATCGCGGCGTTCGCGCGCTCCCAAAGGTCGGCGGTGACGAGCGCCTCATGCAGGCCGGGAAATTCCTTGCCGTTCATCCGCACGCGGCCGGCGTAGAGAGGACGCGTGATGAGCCGGCGGATGATGTCGGAGCGGAAACGTTTTTCGCCGATGTTCTGTTTGCGTCCGTCGCGGCGATTGAAGGTGCGCGCCCGCGTGCGGAGTCCCTCGTCGTTGAGGGTGTTGGCGATCTCGTTGAGCGAGGTGAGCTGCGCGGCCATTGCAAAGATGCGGCGCAGCGTGGCGGCTTCGACGGGATGCGGGCTCAGGCCCTGAGCCGCCTCGTCATAGAGGTAGCCAAACGGCACTTGTCCGCCCGTCCAGAATCCGCGCTTCGCCTGTTCGTTGAGCTTGATGCGGATCTTGTCGGCCGTGTTCAGCCGGTCGTATTCCGACACGCACATGATGATGTTATTTTTGAGCCGGCCTGACGGGGTTTCCTCCGAAAGGTCTTCCGTCGGACTCACAAGCTTGCAGCCGTGCTTTTGGAGAAACGCACGGAACGGTCCCCACTCGTCCGTGCTGCGCAGCACGCGTTCCAGTTTGAAAATGAGCACGATCTTGACCTCACCGGTTTCGATGTGGCGTATGAGTGCCCGAATGCCGGGCCGGTTCATCGTGCCGCCCGAGTAAGCCGGATCGGAATAGCACGCGACCTCGAACCAGCCTTCGGCGGATTGTTTGGCGATGTGGTCGCGGCACACGGCCGCTTGGCTGTCGCAGGAATCGAAGCGCCCGCCGACCTGGTTGGCGGTTGAGACGCGGGTGTAGATGGCGACGGGCACCGTGCAGGAACGGCTTCGTGAAGAATCCGACTGGATCGCAGGCATGGAAAATCCTTGGTTAAGGTTTACCGGGGGATTCCCAACAGGGCCTCAACCCCGACGTGTTTCCGAACTGCGGACATTATCGCAGATTCTGAAAATAACTCACGCCCGGAATTTTAACGGCACTGGCGACAAAGGGGTTTTAGCCTCGGTTTGGGCGTTTCGCGACGAGGCCAAAACGCGAACTTATTTCGGCGGCGTTAAAATGGCCCTTCCGGTTCTCCCGTGCTCACAGGGACCTGCAAAAATTTAATCCCGCAACAAGAGGTTCTTGATACGGGAAAACTGGCGGAGAGGGGGGGATTCGAACCCCCGGTAGGCTTTTACACCTACGGCGCTTTAGCAAAGCGCTGCTTTCGACCACTCAGCCACCTCTCCAAAATCAGGTCGTGAGCGAATGAAGCGTTCACTCCTAGCGCAAGGTGTTTTTACGCGAAACCACTCTTGATGCCCGGCACTTATCCGAAAGACTGCAGTCGAGAGTCCAGAGGTGAGAGCTGAGAGCACAATCCTCAGAGGAGTGGCAGACCTGCAGATCCATCGAAGTGGGACTTCCCGTTGGGGTTTGCTCTCAGCTCTCACCTCTCAGCTCTCAACGGCATTTCTCCGACTTAGCCCGGAGGCCTAATCGTTTTGGTCCTCGGGTTCCGGCGGTCGGTCGAGTTCGTCGCGGCATTCGTTGATCACGCGCAGCCAAATCTCCCGAAGATCAAAGAGCCGGGGCAGCGCCTGCTGGCGGAAGATCGCAAGGGCGGGCTGCGACGTCGGCGATTCTTCGTTGAGAAAGGCGAGGGTGGCGTTGATCGCCCCGAGCGCCCGCTTGAAGAGACTGATCGCCATCGCGTAGTCGCCGAAATCAAGCGCGTGAATCGCCTGGACCGCGTCGTCTTCACCGCGATGAAGGACACTCAGCACCGAAAGGGCCAGAGGCTGGGTTACGTGGTTTGGCGCGGTGGCGGTCGCGAGCCATTTTTGGCGCAGGCCGAGCGAGATCGCTTTGGTCGCGATAAAGATGGGGTTCTTGTGCAACGTGTAGACGTCGCCGTCCTCGTCGAAATCGATCTCGTCATCATCGTCGTCAGCATCGTCATCATCGTCCGAGGTGACGCTGCCTTCCTCGGTCCATTCATCGACGCTCCAACCCATCTGCTCGGCGACGGCATCGATGCGGCTCGGAACCTCGGGGCAGGCGTCGTAGAGCTTTTGGTAGCCCTCGATGGCGGCTTCCTGCTCGCGCAGGTAGCGCTCCCAATCGAATTCATTCCAAGCGACTTCGCCGCGATCTTCCCAATCGTTGCCCGAGGGGCCTTCAGAATTAGAGTTACTCATCAGGTTGTCGGGAAATGAGGCGGCGCGTCGGCGGAAAGCAAACACAAATCCCTGCTTCGTCCGCGCCTTGAATCTCGCCCTCGCAGGCGGCGCGAAAACCACGAACTCGTGCAGGTGGTGGACAGGGCGAGGGGGCGTTGCCGGTTCGCGCGCAGTTGGCTTTGCGGAACTCCCACCTCGCACAGAACCCTCGGGATAGAGC
>JBDNFZ010000719.1:0-3239 GCA_041689555.1 Opitutaceae bacterium
GCGCCGCGCTCGGCCTCCCCATCCGCCACGACCGGATCTATCCGCATCACCTCCCGGAAAACACCGACGACTACACCCGGCCGCTGCAACTCCTCGCCAAAACCATCGCCTTCCAGGATCCGATCACCGGTGAACCGCGCCACTTCACCAGCCCGCGAACCTTGCTGCTGGACTGACTGACCTCATAGACCGGAGTCGAGAGTCCAGAGTCGAGAGCTCAGAGAACCGTCGTCAGCCGGATTTATGTGGTCGGCTTCAACCACATTTCCGAGAGAAACGACATCAGCCACTACACGAACGACGCGAAAGGAATACCCTGCCCCCTCGATTCGCTATCGGGATCAGTTCACAGAAAAGGCAGAAGTTTTTTCTTTCAGCGGAAGCGGCTTGCTCTGATTTTCGTGTGTTTTGTGTGTTTCGTGGTGATCCTTTTGCATTACCCTTGCCGAGCCGGAGCCGGCCGGCCGCGCCTCAACGCTCGCCTGCCCGCCCTCCCCAAAGCCACCGCTTGCCCGGCGGCTCCCTCCGCCTCTAGCTCTGCTTCATGCGCCGCCGCGATTTCCTCGGCCTCACCGCCGCCACCCTCCTCGCCCCCCGACTCCCGCTGCGCGCGGCGGCGGCTTCACCCACCGCCCTCGCTCCCCAGGCGATGACCGTGCGCGGCCCCGTGCCCGTCGCCCTGCTTGGCCGCGTCCTCCCGCACGAACACGTCCTTGTCGATTTCATCGGTGCCGACCTGGTCTCCCCCGCGCGTTACGACGCCCACGCCGCCTTTGCCAAGATTCTCCCGTTTCTGATCGAGGCCCGCGACCTCGGCTTCGCCACCCTCGTCGAATGCACGCCCGCCTGGCTCGGGCGCGATCCGCGCCTGCTCGTCCGCCTCGCCGAGGCGACCGGCCTTCATCTCCTCACCAACACCGGCTATTACGCCGCGCGCCAAAACAAGTTTCTCCCGCCCCACGCCCACACCGAGAGCGCCGACGCCCTCGCCGCCCGCTGGCTCGCCGAGTGGCGCGAAGGCATCGACGGAAGCGGCGTGCGCCCCGGCTTCATCAAGATCGGCCTCGACGCCGGCCCCCTCTCGCCCGTCGGCCGCAAGCTCGTCGAGGCCGCCGCGCGCACGCACGCGCAGAGCGGTCTCATCATCGCCGCGCACACCGGCGATCACGTCGCCGCGCTCGCGCAACAGGAAGTGCTCCGCGCAGAGGGCGTGTCGCCGCGAGGGTGGATCTGGGTCCACGCACAAAACTCCCGCGACCCCGCCGCCCTCGTCGCCGCCGCCGAGGCCGGGGCCTGGCTCTCCTTCGACGGCGTCGGCCCGACCACTCTCGCCCGCCACGTCACCCTCGTCGGCGAGCTGCGCCGCGCCGGTTTCCTCGGTCAACTCCTCGTCTCGCACGACGCCGGCTGGTATCGCCCCGGCGAACCCGACGGCGGTGCGTTTCGCGGCTACTCCGCGCTCGGCCGCGCGTTTCTCCCCGCCTTGCGGAGCACCGGTTTTTCCGACGACGAAATCGACCAGCTCACGATCCGGAACCCCGCCCGCGCCTTCACCCTGCGCTCCGTCTAGATCCATGCCCACCACCCCTTCCTCCACCCCCGCGCGCTACCTCGCCAGCCTGCCCGCAGCGCGCCGCACCGAGCTCAAGACCCTGCACGCCGCCATCCGCAAAGCCGCGCCGCGCCTGAAGCCCTATATGGCCTATGCCGATATGATCGGATACGGCCCCTACCACTACCGCTATGCCAGCGGCCGCGAGGGCGACGCCTCGATCATCGCTCTCTCCAGCCGCGCCCAATACATCAGCCTCTACGTCTGCGGCAACCGCGACGGAAAGTATCTCGCCGAGGTCGCGGCCTCCCGTCTCGGCAAGGTTTCCGTCGGCAACGTCTGCATCCGTTTCAAAAAACTCACCGATCTCAATCTGCCGGTCGCACTCGAACTTGTCCGCGAGGCCGCCGTTTTGATTGATCGTCAAGGCGGTGATTTTTCTCTCTGAAACTGCGGGGCCGCACGGAAGGTTTGGCACGCTCTCCGGCCAATGCTGTCTTCCTGCCCATGAACCGTTGGTTGTCACTCGCCCTGTTCGTTCTCGCCGCGTTCTCCGCCGCCGCCCTCGGCGGTTGGGCCACCGGCTCCGGCGTCTCGACCTGGTATCTCACGCTCAACAAGCCCGCGTGGAATCCGCCCGGCTGGATTTTCGGTCCGGTGTGGACCGTGCTTTACGCGGTGATGGCCGTCGCCGCGTGGCGCGTGTGGCTCGTTCGCGCGCAGCCCGGCGCGGGTCTCGTGCTCCGCGTATGGTTCGCCCAGCTCGCCCTCAACGCCCTCTGGTCGCTGCTCTTTTTCGGCCTTCGCAGTCCCGGCGCCGCTCTCGTCGAAATCGTGATCTTTTGGGCCGTCCTCCTCTGGCTCCAACTCCGCCTTCCCCGCTACGACCGGTTCGCGGCTCTCCTTTGGGCCCCGTATCTCGCCTGGGTATCGTTCGCATCCTTCCTCAACTTCACGATCTGGCGGCTCAACTGAAACCCCTTCGTTTCTCTCCATGAAATTCGAGCACTTCGCTCTCAACGTCTCCGATCCCCGCGCCATGGCCGCCTGGTATGTCCGTCACGCCGGCTTCCAGATCGCCCGTCAGCGCGACGATGCACCGTTCACCCACTTCCTCGCCGACGACACCGGCCGGGTGACGCTCGAGATTTATTCCAATCCCGCCGCCGTGATTCCCGACTACGCCTCCGCGCATCCGCTCTGCTTTCACGTCGCGCTCTTCACCACCGACGCCCGCGCCGACCGCGCGCGCTTCATCGCCGCCGGCGCCACCCACTTCCTCGACGACCCACAACCCGACGGCTCGCTCCTCATCATGCTGCGCGACCCGTGGGGCATCCCGCTCCAACTCTGCCAGCGCACCCGGCCGTTCCCCGGGTTTTGAGCCTCAACCCCGCTCCGCCGGCAGCACGTGCCGATACACGGCCGTCCAGTGGCAGACGCTGCCGGCGAGAACGAAGAGATGCCAGATCGCGTGGTGATACGGCAACCGTTTCCATAGGTAGAATCCCGCGCCCAACGTGTAGCAGAGCCCGCCCGCGATCAGCAGCGAAAAGCCTCCGACTCCCACCGCGATCCACAACGGCTTCACCGCCACCACCACCAGCCAGCCCATCGCGAGATAGATGATCGTCGAAACGACTTTGAACCGGCCCGCGAACCAGAACTTCAGCGCGATGCCGACCAC
>JBDNFZ010000720.1:0-3607 GCA_041689555.1 Opitutaceae bacterium
ACAGCGCATCCGGTTTTGGAACACACCGGACACGCCCGCAGCGTGGAGCGCGTTGCGTGGGGCGGGCGTGGATCTGATCAACACCGACCGGCTGACGGAACTGCGGGACTTTCTGAGTGTGGAAGCGAGAGCGCGTTAGAGGCTGCGATACCCGAAAGTCGCCGATCAACCGGGGGCGTTTTCTACACTTACGTTTTGGACTGCGTGGCCGATACTTCAACCGTGGTCCTTTTTCGGGGCAAAGAAATTGGGATTTACCACAAGCTAAGGAGCCTGACTCCCGTCCGGCGCTTCCGCTCACCGCCGTGCTGCGCAAACTCGTCGTCCTCCTAAACCATCTCATAAAAAATCCTCAATTTAAGCTCGCCTGAAAGACCGTTGCTGACCCCATCCGGCACCCCATCCGGCATCCCTTGCCCTAGCTAAAACTCGTTAGATTCTAACTTCATTTTTTGGTTTTGGAGATACTTAATGTTCTCCGCCTCATTCACGACAGCTTCGACGTGAACGTCGGCCACTTTTTCCATAATCAAGGCCTTTTTCTCATTGTCTCTTCTGGCAGCTGCGACACTTCGATTGAGCCACCGAAATCGTTTCGTCAAGCCGCTGAGCTCTTTGCTGAATTTAGCCTCAGAATACGAGGTCAAGGAACAACCCATGCCCTCTTTTTTCAGGACTGCCCTTTTTCAGGACTCATTGTGTGGTCGACCAAGTGCGAAATATCTCGATGCAAAGCGACTTCGCTTTCGCATTTAGCGCATCGGAAGACGGAAGCTGGACTTCAGTAATGCTCGGAGAGCCCTTGGGGCCTAACGGTGCGGTCGACACCAGCGTATTCGCATTTATCCACTCCAACATTTCCCGCATCCGTGCCTCCACGAGAGCACGATGCTTCGGATCCAAGGTATCGAGTTCACGCTTCCGATTCCGCATAGCGGCTTCGAGAATTTGCTCAATTGGTGCTTTTTCGGAAACCGAGAGAACAACTTGGCCGTCGGCGATGAGGGCGCGGGCGACGGGATCGGCAACTGATGCATTTTCGGAAACCGAGAGAACAACTCGGGCGCGCCCGTAATACTGTTGAAGCAGGAGGGCAGGCTCTTGCACGCACCTCGCGACCAATCGTTTGACCTCTAAGTCTGGGCCGGTGTCAGCACACGCGGCGAACGAAATGGCCACCATTATAGCCCAAGCTATCGCTTTGAATATGTGCATGGAAGATCAGGTTCTTTGCCCGACAGTGTTATCCGCCCGCATTGATTGCGGCCTTGGCTGAAGGTGTCGTTAGAGTCACTACGGCCTCCATTGGCTTTGTTGGCAATCGTGCGCTGCGGCGGGTGCGGCTTTTGGGGTGGGTGCGGATGCTGGCGGTGGCGGAGTTCGGTGGTGGGTTGGGGAGCGAGGGTTTCGGAATCGCGAGCAAGCTTGCTCCTACATGGGGAGGGGGAGGAATCGCGAGCGAGCTCGCTCCTACAACGGAAACGGGAGAGGCGGGTTAGGGGCGGGAGGGGACGATTTTCAGGATGCGGTGGTTGTAGCTGTCGGGGATGTAGAGGTTGCCGTCGGGGTGGACGGTGACGCCGTGGGGGCGGGCGAGTTCGCAGTGCTCGGGCGGGCCGTCGAGGCCGGCGGCACCCATTTTTCCGGTTCCTGCGATGCGGTGGATTTTGCCTGTGGCGGGGTCGTAGCGGCGGATGAGGTGGTTCTCGGCGTCGGCGATGATGACGGTGTCGTCGCGGTCGATGCAGAGGTGTTTGGGGTCGTTCAGCGTCGCGAGGAGCGCGTCGCCGCCGTCGCCGGTCGCGCCTTTTTTCCCGGAGGCGTTGACGACGGTGCGGATGCGGGCGTCCGGCGTGACAACGCGCAGGGCGTGGCCGTTGCGCTCGAGGATGTAGACGTTGCCGATGCGATCCACGGCGACGGCGCGGGGATTGACGAGCGGCGCCGCGGTGGCGAGGGCGCCGTCGGCGGGCACGCCTTTTTGGCCGTCGCCGGCGACGACGGTGAGTTTGCCGGTCGCGAGATCGAGGACGTGGACGCGCTCGAGATCGGCGATGTAGAGGCGGGTGCCCGCGGGATCGAGGGCGATGCAGTAGGGGCCGCGGGCTTTGGCTTCGGCGGCGGGGACACCATAGCCGGGGAGGGTCGTGATGAGGCCGGTGGCGGGATCGACGACGCGGATGCGGCCGTTCCACGTATCGGCGATGAGCACACGGCCATCGGGGAGGATGGCGAGGTTGTGCGGGCCGTTGAACCGGGCGGAGAGGGCAGGGCCGTCGTCACCGGCGTCGCCGGCGGTAGGCAGGCCGGCGACGTGGCGGAGCGCGCCGTCGGGGTCGAGGCGGAGGAGGCGGTTGCCGAGCGCCATCTCGATGATGAAGGGCCGGCCGGAGCGGTCGAAGGCGACGCCGAAGGGCTCGCGCAATTTCGCCTGCTGCGCGGGGATGGCGACACGTTCTTCGGTGCCGCCGGCGACGAGGATGATTTTGTCGGCGCGAGCGGGCGACGTGACGGCGAGCGCGGTCACAGCGAGCAGAAAGGCCGCGACGGTGGGACGGAGGGGCATGTCAACGGGCGGGGTCGAGCGAGAGACCGGCCCAGTCGATATTTCGAAGGAGGTTATCGCGCCAGCCGCGGACGGAGGGGTGAACGAGGCAGGTGTTGAGAGCGAAATAGACGGGGGCGTAGGGCGCCTCGTCGGCGATGAGTTGCTCGCAGGCGGCGATGGCGGCGCGGCGGGCGGGCTCGTCGGGGGCGGGGGCGATTTGCGCGAACGCGGCGTCGTAGCGGGGCTCGCGCCAGTCGGCACTGTTGTTGGGATCGCCGGTGACGCCGAGCGCGAGCATTTCGGAGGGATCGGCGACGGCCATATTCCATCCGTCGGCGGTGACGGCGAAGGTCTTGGTGCGGAGCAGATCGAGCCAGACCTTGAATTCGACGGAGGCGATGCCGACTTTCACGCCGAGCGTCTTCTGCCACATTTGTTGGAGGGCCTGGGCGACGAGGAGATCGTCGGGGTTGTTGGACCCGACGGTATAGTCGAGGGCGGGGAAGCCTGCGCCACCGGGGAAACCCGCTTCAGCGAGGAGCTGTTTGGCGGCAGCGTCATCGTGGCGGTGAAACGGCGGGAAGGTGTAACCGCCGGTGCCCGGGCGCACGTAGGAGTAGGCCGGTTCACCGCGGCCCTTGATGACGGAGGCGGCGAGACGTTCTCGATCAATGGCGAGGGCGAAGGCGCGGCGGACGCGGGCGTCGGTGAAGGGTGGGCGCTGGGTGTTGAAAGTGACGAAGCGTGTGGACAAGGCCGGGGCATTGCGAAGCTCGGGCGCGCGGGTCGCGGCGTAGACCGCGATCTTGGACTGGGGGAGGCGGTTGGTGACGTGGAGTTGGCCGGCGCGGTAGGCGCGCTCCTCGGCGGCGGCGTCCTCGATGGGGTAGAAACGGACGGCTTCGAGCCGCATGCGCGCGGCGTCCCAGTAGCGGGGATTTTTGGCGAGGGCGACGACGACGTTGGGTTTCCATTCGGCGAGGGTAAAGGGACCGTTGGAAATCAGGTTGCCGGGGCGAGTCCAAAGCCCGCCGCGCTGGTCGCGACCCTTGAACCGGT
>JBDNFZ010000721.1:0-9456 GCA_041689555.1 Opitutaceae bacterium
AAGGCCCAAGGTCCGAACGGGACTGACCGCAGGCGGGGAGGGCGGGCCGGCCGGCCCGCCCTCCCCAACACCGCTGGCCAAGGGCAGCTTGCTTGAAGCCTCTGCCCTTGGCCAGCAGTGCTACAAGGTCCCGACGCTACCATCCAGATTTTATTGGCTGTTGGGATTAACCGTCGCTCGCGATTTGCCTAAAATGAGCGCGATATTCGGTCCAACTCATCGTCGCCGGCAGCGCGGTTTCCGCGAGTTAGACCATGACCGGGCGCTCAGAGTTTTAGCAGGCGCTTCACCTCGGCCTCGAGCTTCTCGCCGCGGGCCGTGGTGGTCACGATCTTGCCGCTTTGATCCAACAAGAACATGGCGGGGATTCCGGTGATCGCATACTGTTTTACGAAGGGATTCTTCCAATGCGCGCCGTCGAAGTAGTGCGGCCAAGACAGCCCTTCTTTCGCCGTAAACTCATTCAGGACCTTCATCGCCGCGGCCTGTTTGGAGGCCACTTGCTCCGGAGTATCGGTCGGCGCGACTCTGGCGTTCTCCAGTGAAATTCCGACGATCTCAAAGCCCTTGGCGTGATAGTCCGCGTAAACTTTTTTGATGTTCGGCAGCTCCGCGATGCAGGGTCCGCACCACGTCGCCCAGAAGTCGATCAGCACCACTTTGCCGCGATAATCTTTCAAATCCACCTTCCGGCCATCAACCGCCGTAAACGCCATTTCGAGTGGTTTGCGCTCCGCCTCAATCTTCGTGAGCTCTGCGCGAGCCCGCGCCGCAACGCCCTGATTGGCGTTCGCCGAAAGACGGCCCCAGAGTTCCTCCGCCGCGTCGCCACCCGCCCGAAGCTTGGCGGTGTAGAGCGAGGAATAGAGGCGGAGCGCGAGCGCGCCCTCGGGAAACCGTGCCGCGATCGCATCGATTTTCTTCTCCATCGGACCCAGCGCCGCCGGACCCTCCTTGGCCGCAACGGCGATGGGACGGACAAGGTCGAGATAAAGGCGGAATTCCATTACCTCCCAAGGGACATCCTTCCCGGCGCGCAACGCAGCTTCATGACCGGCGGCGGTTTGCTCCCATGCCGCTTTGGCCGCCTCATCAACGATGTAATAAGCGGTCGGGTTGCCGTTCTTCGGCAAATCCTCGATGCCCGGCTTGAAGCCGGTGACAAACCCCGGCCGAAGCATGGTCAACTTCAGCACACCCTCCCACCGCAACGGATCGGTGGGATGATCGCGGTAAAACTTCTCCGCAATCCGGATGATCGACTGCTCGGCCTCAGAGCGGATTTGAGCCAATTGAGTTCTGGTCTTGCTGGCGAAATACTCGGGCGACTGGGGTCCGAGCAGCAACCACGCGGCATCAAGTTCGGCGAGCATCGCGGCGGCGGGTGGCGAGATCGGCACCGATTTGACCCCAAGCAACGTGGAACGGAACTGAGCCAAGCTCACGGAAACCGTAGCAACCAAGATCAAGATGAGTCGGAGTAATTTTTTCATAGTGAAGAGGGGTTCGAGGAGACGGCCGCCTGGTTCAACGGCCGGGCAAGCGGACTCCGGGCTTACCGCCGAAGCTCTTGCGCACCGTGATCGAATAGCGCCGGAGACGTGGGTCGATCACGCTGCTGGTGCCACCCGTGGCCGAGATCCACGGCTCTTGGTCGAAGATATTGACGAAGCCTAAACTAAGCCGCGTGCCGGCGAGATAGCGGCCAAGAAACGACCCCCGGCTCATCCACGTGCCGCGCTCGAAGTCGTAACCGAGCTGGCCGTTCCAAAGGATCGTCGATGGCATGAGTGCCGAGGTTACCGTGCTCTGCGGAAATCCCTCCTGATAAATCGTCGAGACACCGACAGAAATCCCGCGGTGGTTCCACGTGAGATTGGCCGACCCGCGGGCCGGCCGAAGCAATGCGCTTTGCGTCGCAGAGGGCGGCACGCCGGGCCGAGCCCGCACTTCGAGCTTTGTCGTCTCGGTCGCATTGGCGAACAGGTCGAAGGTGCCCCAGTTGGCCGTCACCCGGCTGTAGCGGAGCTGGTAGTCCCACGCTTCGTTCTTAAACAACGCGACATTCACCGAGCGGTTGTCCACCTCGATGATCTTACCGGGCAAACCGTCTCCAAGAGCCGGACCGCGGACAAACATCTCCGGAAAGAACGCCAGGCGTTCTTGGTAGGTCAATCCGCCCACCCGATCTTCGATGCGGATGGTGTTCCGACTGACGGAAAACGAAAAGCCCTTGAAAAACTCAAACGGCGACTCAAGGACCAGTCCGAGATTCTCGTTAGTCGACTGCTCGGGGACCAGATTCGGATTACCGCCGGTTTGGTTGATCACCGGACCGAGCACCGGCTCATTGTTGCGGAAGGTGTCAACGAGACTGAAAGTGCTCGTGGGCGTAAAGGTCTGCGATTGCCGCCCGATTGGTCGGTTTAGTTCGACTAACAGCGGAACCTTGAACGCTTCGCCGTGGGTCGCCCGCAACATCAGCCATTTCACCGGGCGGTAGTTGGCCCCAAAGCGCAGTCGGGTCGAACCGCCAAAATCATTGTAGGAATCACTGCGGCCGGCGGCGTTGAGCGTGAATTGATGGATCAACGGGACGGAGTTTTTACCCGGCGCAATGATCGGCACCTGAGTTTCGATAAATCCGGCGGTGACGACGCGCTTACCGGCGGGCTGCGCGGACTCGGTCGTCGCCGCGAAGAACTGACGGTCGAAGCGAACGTATTCTTCGCGCAGTTCGGTCCCAGCGGCGGTCACGATGTTGCCGCCGGGCAGCTTCAAGACGGGGCCATCGACCTTGAAGTCGTAGGTCCAAGTGCGGGGCAGTTCACTGTTGGACCCGGTCAGGAAGAGACTCTCGATTGTGCCGTCGGGATTGCCGACCCGGCTCAAACTGTCGTGCAAAAGCACCGGAGGCGTTGCACTGCGGATCGCCGCCCCGAGCTTGAGTGCATCAAATTGGAAAACCTGATCCTTCGTGGTGGGATCACTCCGCGCGAAACTGACTCCGGCGTCGTAGCGCCACTCGCGAGGCAAGACTCCCGAAATCCCTGCATTGAGATTCCACGTATCCATCCCGTAGCGCCGGTCGAGGACACCGATGTCCCAAAAAAATTTCTGCAACGTGATCGGCACACCGAAAGGATTACCCGGATAGCCCGCCGGGATGGTCGTCGAGGCCGCCGGGTTGAACGTGTTGGTCGCCGTGCTCAGTGCCACCGGACCACTTTTCCCAAACGAGCTGTTCCGCCGCCACCCGGCGTTGAGGGACGCCTTCAACCAAGGACGCCATGCGTGCTCCAAATCCGCCGTGAGCGCCGCGCGGCGGAACCGGTTAATCGCGTTCGTGTAGGGCGCACTATCGTAGCGGTCAGCGTCGGTCGGAGAGCCCGCGTTGACGTAGTCTGCAACGCTCACGTTGCGGCCATCGGAGTTGGCGGGGATCCGCAGGAACAGAGCGTTGGTGCCCGGTAAAGGAATCGTCGGCGCGGCGGTGTTGGTGTTGGCGGCGTTCAAGATTCGCCCGCCCACCGGGATCGCCGAACGGCCGTCGGTGCCGCCGATGAAACGGCGGTCGTCGGAGCGCAGCCAGCGCCGGTCGAGCCGCGCCAAGTCGCTCTGCTCCTCGAAGGAGCCGAAAACGCGGGCGGAAAAGCGGCCCAGTTTCGCGGCCGCGCTGAGCGACCAGCGGAGATTGGCCGCGTCTTTGTCGAACGTGTTGTCGTAGACGACCTCGATTTCGGCGCCGGTGTAGTTTTTCCGCGTGATGATGTTTACTACGCCCGCGACGGCATCGGCTCCGTAGACGGCGCTACCACCGTCGAGCAACACCTCGACGCGCTCGATCGCCGAGAGCGGGATGCCGGTCGCTTCATAGGCTTCAGTCACTCCGCGCTGCCCGGTCCGGGGGAGACGGCGGCCGTCCACCAAGACCAGCGTGTTGTTGCCCGTGATCCCGCGGGCATTGAAGAGCAACCGGCCCTCGGGACTGGCCCCGCCGGAGTTCCCGTCAAACGAGGCGGAACTGCCAATCGACAGTTGGGGAATGTAATTCCGCAAATCCGCGAGCGAAGTGACCCCGGAGCTCTCGATGAAGTTGCGGTCAAAGGTGATTACCGGGTTCGCTCCCTGTTCGCCCAGAATCGAGCGCAGCCGCGAACCGGTCACCTCAACCGGCTCCATCGCGAGCGCCGCTTGGTTCTCGGCGCGCGTCGTCGGCGTAGGTTCAGCGCGCACCGTCTCTTTTGGGCCGGGTGGAGCGGATAAACGGGCGATGGCGAAGGCTCCGGTCTTCGCGTCGGCCGTGGCCACGAGGCCGGTGCCGGCGAGCAGGGTCTTGATCGCTTCCTGGGCGGTTAGGTCGCCTTGCACGGGCGATGTTTTTACGCCCCGCACCGTCTCGGCGGCGAACAACGTTTCGCGGCCCGAGATGGCGGAGAACTGCTTCAGCGCCGCGGCGGCGTCGCTGGCCGGCAGGTTGTAGGTGCGCTTGGCGTCGTCGGCTGCGTGAGCTGCGAGCAGCGCAAGAGCCGGCACGCAGAGCAGGCGAATGAAGGCAGAGAGCAGGCGCCGAGGGAAAGCAGGGTGATTCATCGGGTGATAGGAAACCGTTCAATCCATGCAGACGAACCAACAGCGGTTTCCCGTCACGTTCGTGTGAAAAAAATTCGCCGAAGCCGCGCCGCCTCACGGCACGGGTCCGTCAGCGGGCACGCCGGAGCACGATGGCGCCGTCGGCCCGGGCTTCGCCGCGGACATCGACGGTGAGCTCAAGCAGGCGCACGAAACCCTCAACATTATCCACCCGGAAAGAGCCGCCGATGAGCACCGGAGCGAGCGCGGAGTCGCCGAGCAGGAGGGGACGAGGGTTGTGTCGGTTGAACTCGGCGACGGCGTCGGCCAGGGGGGTCTCGAAAAATTGCAGGCGCGGGGTCTGCCATTCGAGCGCGGTGCGGATCTGCTCGGGGGTGACGTGCGTGACGGCGGGCGTTGGCGTGGACGTGGGCGTCGGCGTGGGCGCAACGAGCGCGACGCGCGTCTGCTGACCAGCGGTCAGAAACACATCGGGCAGCGGAGTAGAGGCGGGCGCGGCAAGATCGCGACGCGCGGGCTCGTCGATGCGGACCTTGCCCTCGGTGACGAGCACTTCGACGGCGCCTGCGTCGAGGCGGACGTTGAAGGCGGTGCCGATGGCGCGCACTTCTACGCCGTGAGCCTCGACGATGAAGGGACGGGCGGGATTCTTCGCCACGCGGAAGTGCGCCTCGCCGGTGAGCCGGACGCGGCGCTCGGCGGGCGTAAAGTTCACCTCGATGCGGCTGCCGTCCTTGAGTTCGACCAGCGAACCGTCGGCGAGGGCCTGACGCTCGTTAACGCGCAGGTAGGATTTTTGCGGCGTGAGGGTCGGGGCCGCGCGCCAGACGAAGAGCCCGAGCACCAGAGCCGCGGCGAGCGCAAGCACGGGCGCGAGCACACGCCAACGGCGGCGGGCGGGCGGGGCGAAGAGGTCGGGATTGGGTTCGACGCTGAGCTCGGGCCGCCAACCGCCCAGAGCCATCATCCGCTCCAGCGCCGCCGCGTGGCGTGCGACGGCGGCGGCGTGGCGAGGGTCGGCACGCAGCCAAACCAAGTAATCGTCCTGCTCGGTCGCCGACAGGCCACGATCACGCCGGGCCAGCCAAGCGGCGGCGGTGGCGTCGAGGGAGTCGACGGGCTGGGTTGAGCGGGGTTTGGCCATGGCGCAGCGGGAGATCAGGGCAGGCCGCGGAGGGCGAAAAATTCGGTGCAGAGGCGGATCCCCTTGCCCATCTGTTTCTCGACGGTGTTTTCGGAGATACCGAGTTTTTGCGCGATCTCGCGCTGGGAGAGACCGTAGGCCGTGCGCAGGGTAAACACCTGCCGGCAGCGCTCGGGGAGAGTCTGGATGGCCTCGGTCAAGAGGGAGAGTTCCTGCTGTTTACTGACGGTTTCGACGACATCGGTGGCATCCCCGTAGACGGACGAGTCGGGATTCTCCGTCATCGGCTCGAAGGCGATGACCTTCTGCCGGCGGACGGCGTCGAGCGCGAGGTTGCGCGCGATCACGAAGAGCAGGCCGCGCGGTGACTCGACCGGGCCGGCCTCGCGGGCACGCAGCACGCGCACGAGGCATTCCTGCACGACGTTGTCCACGTCGGGCAACGTGGGATAACGCGCGAGCAAATAACCGCGCAGCGCCGGACCGTGCGGCTGCACTTCAGCGGCGAACCAAGAGGAATGATCGGGAAGCGACGACACGGACGGGGGAGAGCAGGTTCTTTGCCGCCCTCCGAGCGAGCGCGAGCCGAATGTGGCGCGCGCGGTCAACCGCCCCTTACGTTTAGCTCGCCTTCGCGGCCTCGCGGACGGCGTCCACCATGCGTTTTTGGCGGGCTTCCACCGTGGCCATGATCGACTTCACTTTCGCGCGGGCGGCGGCGGGGTCTTTGTGAATCTTTTCGAGGCGCGACCAGAGCTCGACACCGCTCGTCTCGTCGATCTCGAAGAACCAATCGTCGGCGCCGATATCGCGATACATCCGGCCCTTGCAGGTATCGGTGGGCTGGCGGACGTAGAACGTTGGCGTGCCGTTGTGGAGCGCGATGAGCGGCGAGTGGCACTCGACGCTGATCACGGCCTGCGCTTTCGCGTAGACGGAGGCGGCCTCGTCGGGGAGCCAGTAGGTTGCGCGCCAGACGACGTTCCGCTTCACGTCGGCCGGGAGCGGATCGACGAGATATTCTTTCGCGAGCTCCATCTGGTAAGTCATCTCGGGGCACGTGAGGACTTTGTTTCCCGTCGCACGCACGTAGGCGATCATCAGGTCGCGGAGCTTGCCGAGGTCGCGCGCGGTCGTGCGCTCGTTGATGGCATCCTTGGCCGTGTCGTCGGGAGCGGCTTTGCGCGGGGGCGTCATCCGGTGGTAGGGCGTGTAGCGCACGCGGGGGATCACGCAGATGAATTTGCCCGTTTCGAGGCCGGAGGTTTTGAGATAGGCTAGGCCCTTCTCATCGTCGCGCAGGTGCATCCCGAGCTGGGCGTCGGGGCCGAATTCGAGGATGGGCGTCTTCACGCCCTGCGCCTTCAGGTAGTCGCGGGTGATCGTATCGCGGCAGAAAAAAAACGCGGCGCGATCCATGATGAAGCGCAGATCCGCCGAGAGGTGGTTGGGCGGCAAAGCGAGGGCACGCTCGCGGAGGCTCCGGAGGGTGCCGCCCTCGGGATCGCGTTTGCCGCCGAAGCCGGAGACGGGGTCGTTGCTCACGCCGAAGACGCCGACGGGTTTCCCCGTGGCCTTTTGGAAGGCGACGGCGTGCGCGCTCGCGGGGAAACCCGAACCCGATCCGCTGAGATAAAGGTCGGCCTCGGCCCACGCTTGGGCGAGTTCGGGTTGGTTAGGTTTGCCGTCCGCGTCGAGGCCGCCCGCGACGATTTTCAGCCGCGGATAATTTTTGAGGAGAACCTCGCGCGCGCCGTGGCCGAGCTCTCCGGGCCAGAGGGTGATTTCAGCGTCGGGCAGGTATTTCCAGAGCAGCGAGAGCGCCCCGGGCGTGTGGCCGATGTCGCCGATGTTCACGCTCTGCCACGAGCTGCGGAGGAGGATGCGCGGCGGGCGGCCGGCGGCGGTGGCCGCCGAGAGCGGCGAGCGGAGCGCGGAGAACGCCAGCGCGGCGGCGGAGGTGCGGGTGAGGAAATCGCGACGGTTCATAACGGGGGATTCGCTAACGTTTGGACGGGGGAAATTTTGCAGCGGAGTTAAACGGAGTGAATCGCGGGGTAACGGATTCGCGGGACGGGACGCGGGCCTTTTTTGCCGTCCCCGCCGCGCGCGGCGAGCCCGATGCGCGTATTTTCCTCGGCTCGGGTCGGTGCCGAGGTCGCGGCGCCGCCCCAGCTAGCGAACGGGCCCATGAAAGTGGAGTCGCGGGGCGGCCTAGGCTTTCGGGGAGCTGATCACGCAGATAAACTCCACCGGGGGATGGAAGACCCGGAGCGGGCCGTGTTCGAGGTTGGCGTCGAAGAAGAGGCTGTCGCCGGGCCGGAGGTGATACTCTTTGTCGGCATGGCGATAGGTCATCTCGCCCTTGGTCATGAAGAGGAGTTCGTGCCCGGGGTGCCGAAAGATATTTTTTGCCGCGTCCAGGCCGTCGTCTTCGATCCGCATGAGGTAGGGCTCGAAGTCCTTCTCGAAGGGCAAACCGAAGGCGAGGGACTCGTAGCTGTGGCCGAGCTTGGAACCGCGACCGACGATGGTCTTGCGGGCGGACTTGGCGACCAACACGGCGCGAGGCCGGCCGGTGTCCGCCTGGAAGAACTGGCCGGGGGAGACACCCAGGGCGGCGGCGAGGCGGGTGAGGGTGGAGACCGGCGAAGAGACCTTGCCGTTTTCGATCTTGGAGAGCTGGCCTTTGGTGAGGTTTGCCTCGGAGGCGAGTTGCTCGAGCGTTGCGGAGCGGTCGAGGCGGAGGGCGCGGATGCGGGAGCCGATCTGCCGCTCAACGCTGTCTTCGGGAGAGGGATTGCTCATAAATGTGATCGAACTTTGGCCGGCCGGCGAAAACAACGAAAGGCCGGCGGGAGTTGCCGAGGACGCCTTAGGCGAAGGGCGCAGGGTGGAGAAATCATTTCAGGCTGAGCTGGAGTTCGATCACGTTGGCGGGAACTTCGAGGCCGGCGGTCACGCGGTGGAGCACTTGCGCCAGGGTCCTTCGCCTTTCAGGCCGCGCCGACCCGCCTCGGCGAACCATTCGTCCCTATGCGCGGAGAGCGCGCCGGCGGGGAGGCTAGGCAGCGAGTTCCGGATCATCGGATTTAACGAGGAAAAAAATCACCGCCACGTAGATGAACATGCGGGAGGCGGAGCCGAGGCCGTTCCAAGCGGTGGATTGCCACATCTGGAACCAGCCGCCGCCGACCGTCTCGAAGGCGAGGAACCAGAGGAGCATGCAGAGGGCGAGGCCGGCGAGGGCGAGGCGTTTGGCGCGATTGAAGACGGCGGCGGCGGCCCCGCGCGTGCGCCAAAGCTGCCACGCCCCCGTGAAACAGAGGACGGCGATCGTGACTTCCCACGCGATGATCGAGGCGTAGAAGCCGTGGTAAAGCCAGTAGCTATCGGCTTGGCCGGGCGGGGCGCGGAGCGCGCGCCAGGCGTTGTTTTCACCGGAGAAGAGGGTGTCCATCGAGAGGACGTGTTTCACGAACCCGTAGTTGGAGCGGTAGTCGAAGACGGCGTTGTCGAGGGTGGTGATCCCGAGGTTCAGACCGACGGCGAGCACGAAGATGATTTTGAAGATGCGAAGGATCATGGTTGAGGGGCGCTCAGGCGGTGAAGGTTTTGCCGAGGCCGGCCTCCTTGAGGAGCTGGCGGTAGAGGGTGGAGAAGCGGTCGGCGCGGATGTGGAATTCCTCGGCGAGGTCGAGCGGGAGCTCCTCGGGGCG
>JBDNFZ010000722.1:0-6249 GCA_041689555.1 Opitutaceae bacterium
ATCCGGGACTGCCACCTCAAGCGTCGTTCCCGCGAATGCACGACCTCAAGGCCTCTTGCCCCCGCTCATTCCAGCATTTGCCGGTGGCGTTTCACGCCGATCGTCATCGCGACGGCAGGAAGAAGAAAAACGCCGTCTGCACGGCCTGGACTTGATTGTTCGCAAGCATGGAAAACGTGATGCCGACCGCGAGATTGGCGACGATGAAGAGCGGCGCCGCGGCGGAGAGCACCGGCAGGCTGCCGACCATCGGCATACCGAAGATGAAGCGCGCGTCTACGAGGATGAGCGTCGGTTGGGATTTAGCCGACGGCGAGCGGTCGCGCTTCATCCGGACGAATTCCTTAAGCACGATGGTCCGGAGGCGGTGGAGCGTGAAGCGGGGAGGGCTCATGGGCGGGGTTCGAGCAACCCGGGAACCTCCGAACCAGCGCGTTGGGGTCAACGCTCTCCACCTCGGAAATACACCGCTCCGGAAACGTCGACGACGAGTTCGCTGATCGGAAAATTTCAAAACGAAAAAATAATAAAACTCCAAAGACGCGGGGTGTCTGCGGGAGAGCGATGGAGGGCATGAGAGAGGCGGACAGAAGGCGGACTGAAGTCCGCCCTGCTTTATGACGTCGAGCGCGCCGTTCGTGGCGACCCTCGTCGACGTGACCGGGCTCATCATCTCCTTCAGCGTCGCCTACGCGATACTGCGCGGGACGATGTTGTGAGCGCGACGGGGCAAGAATCTCCGTTACTTGACCCGTGCCGGTGCGTCTAATCTAGTTCTCCTCCCGCTCGCCCGATGCCCGCCACGCGCTTCCCTTTCCGCCCTCTTCTGCTTGGCGCCTGCCTGGCCATAGCGGCGGCGAGTCGCGTGGGGGCCCAACTGGCGGCAAGTTCGCCATTCATGCCGGCGTCGGCGGCCGCGACTGGTGCGGTCACGGAAGGCGCGCCGATCGAGTTGCGCGGGGTGATGGATACGGGCGCGGGCATGAGCTTCTGCATTTTTGACCCGGCGCGGAAAACCAGCGTGTGGTCGCGCCTCAACGAGAAGGACCATGATTTTCTGGTGAAGTCCTACGATGCGGTGAACGAGATGGTCACGGTCGAGCACGGGGGGCGAACGCTTACGCTCGGGCTCCGCGCGGTGAAAGTCGCATCCTCCGGGCAGGCGATGGCGCCGGCGCCGCTGCCGACACCGGGCCTGCCGGCCGCGCCGAACGCCGTGACGCAATCGGTGGTCTTGAATCCCACGCCGGCCGACGAGCAGCGTCGGCTCGAGGCCGTGGCTACCGAGGTGCGCCGCCGCCGGGCGTTGCGCGAGCAGGCTTCGATCCAGGCCGCGCAGGGCACCGCGCCCGTTGCAGAAGTCCCCGCGCCTCAGCCTCAGGCCCAACGCGCCCAGCAGGGCCAGGCCCAGCGCCAGAACCAGAATCAAAATCGCAACCGGCCGCGAAACTGAGCGCGCGCCGACGGCGGGCATCTGCCGGTTGGCGGTAGGCAGCGCGCTAGCGAGCGCTCCGGTCGCCGAGCGCTCGCAAGCACGCTGCCTACAGAAGCCGGCGCGAACCACCGCCAGCTCGGAGATGCCCGCGCGTCGGCGTGGTGGCGAAAAAATTTCGTGCAGTGCGGGGCGGCGACCTTAGGTTGGGAGGGCGAATGTCTTTGCCGCCGACCATGTCCGAAGCCGCCGCCCTCACGAACGGGGCTTTGATCCGGCGATTGTTCGGACTCGCGTGGCGGTATCGGTTGCACTGCCTGGGCGTGCTGGGTTTGCAGCTGCTGTTGCTGGCCATGGGCATCGGCGGACTGAGTTTCACCGGGCTCGGGATCGACTACATCCGGCACAAGCTCGACAACACGCCGATGGGGGCCAACGCGCTCCACCTCGCGCTGCCGATGGCGTGGGAACCGCTGCGGGTGCTGGCGCTGCTCGCCGGAATGATTCTCGCGCTGGCCATCGCCCGGGCGGTGTTGAACTACGTGCTCGCGGTCACGGTCAACAAGCTCGTGCAGCTGAAGCTCGTCGTCGACCTTCGCGGCGAGGTCTACGACAAGCTCCAGCGGCTGAGCTTCCGCTTTTTCGACGCCAACTCGACGGGCTCGATCATCACGCGCGTGACGGGTGATGTGCAGTCCGTGCGGATGTTCGTCGACCAGGTGCTGATCCAGAGCGTGATCATGGTCGTCTCGCTCACGGCCTACGTGATCTACATGGCGAGCCTGCACCCGGGGCTGACGCTGGCCTGCCTCGCGACGACGCCGTTGCTCGCGCTGATGTCGGCGTGGTTCTCCAAGAAAATCCAACCGGCCTACGCGCAGAACCGGACGCTCGTCGAACGCATGGTGCAGATCCTCGCGGAAAGCCTGCAGGGCGTGGCGGTGACGAAGAGCTTCGGACGCGAGCCGGAGGCGCGGGCGAAATTCGCTGCGGCGAACCAAGCATGCTTCGATCAACAGCAGGGGATTTTCCGGCAGGTGAGCATCTTTTCGCCGTCGGTGGGTTTCCTCACACGCATCAACATGATGGTGCTGCTCGGCTATGGCGGCTGGCTGGTGGTGCACGATCAGTTGCCGCTGGGCACCGGCCTGATCGTCTTCGCCGGGCTGCTCGACCAGTTCTCCGGCCAGGTCAACAACGTCGCCAACATCGCCAACTCCGTGCAGCAATCGCTCATCGGTGCGCGCCGCGTCTTCGAGATCCTGGATGCGCCCGTCGAAGTGAAAAACGCGCCGAACGCGATCCGCCGGCCGCGCTGCGAGGGAGCGGTGCGGTTCGAGAACGTCTCCTTCGCCTACGACCGCGCCGAAGCGGTGGTGCGCGACATCGATCTCGAAGTGAAGCCCGGGCAATGCGTCGCGATTCTCGGCGCGACCGGCGCGGGCAAAAGCGTCCTGATGAGCCTGATCCCGCGCTTCTTCGATCCCACGGCGGGCCGGGTCCTGATCGACGGGATCGACGCGCGCGTTCTCCATCTCGACGACTTGCGCCGTAACATCGGCCTGGTGTTTCAGGAGAGCTTTTTATTCTCCAACACGATCGCGGCGAACATCGCCTTCGGCCATCCGGACGCGAGTCGCGCGCAAGTCGAAAAGGCCGCGCGCATCGCCGCCGCGCACGACTTCATCATGAAACTGCCGCAGGGTTACGAGACCGTGCTCGGCGAAAGCGGCAGCAGCCTCTCGGGCGGCCAGCGGCAGCGTCTCGCGATCGCGCGCGCGGTGCTGCTCGAGCCCGCGATCCTGTTGCTCGACGACCCGACGGCGGCGATCGACAGCGAGACGGAGCACGAGATTTTCGAAGCGCTCGACCGTGCGATCGCCGGGCGCACGACCTTCATCGTGGCGCACCGCCTCAGCACGCTGCGCCGGGCGGATTTCATCATCGTGCTCGAGCGCGGCCGCATCGTGCAGCGCGGCACCCACGGGGAACTCATGCGGCAGCCCGGCAACTACCGCCGCGTCGCCGCCCTGCAGTTGGTCGACGGCAGCCAGCTCGAAACCCCCGCGCCGCCGCAAGGGGAGGCCGCGCGATGAAGCCGCAACACGAAACCCCGCCGCCTCCGTCGCAGACGGCCGGGCTTGTCCGGCGCCTGCCGGACGACGAGGACAACGAAGCCCAGTTCCGGCCCCTCGAATGGAGCCTGATGAGCCGGCTGTTCACCTACGCCCGGCCGGTCCGGGGCAAACTCATCGCGCTCACGGCGCTCTCGGTCGTGCGCTCGGCGCAACTCGCCGCGCTCGTCTGGGCGACCGCGCTGATCATCAACGGCCCGATCACCGACCGCGATTTTCACGGCGTTTTGCTCGGGGTCGCCGCTTACGGTGTCCTCGCGATTCTCACCGACGGCATGTTTCATTTTCGCCAGCGTTACGCGCTCCAGATCGGCGAAGCGGTGGTCAACGGCCTGCGCGCGGATATCTTCGAAAAGGTGCAGCGCCAGCCGATGAGTTTCTTCCAGCGCATGAAACTCGGCCGCGTGATCGGCCGCGTGACGAGCGACGTGGAGTCGGTGCGGGCGGGCATCCAGGACGTGCTCTTCGTGACGGTGATCCAGGGCGGCACGATGGTATTCGCGGCCGTCGTGATGCTGAAGAGCGACTGGGTGCTCTTCCTGATGGTGCTGGCGATGGCGCCGATCCTCTGGGCGATCAACCGGCACTTCCGGGTGAAACTCAGCCTCTACTCGCGCGCCGCGAGCGAGAGCTTCAGCCGGGTTACGGCGACGCTAGCCGAGTCGGTCAACGGCATCCGGGTCACGCAGGGCTTCGTGCGGCAGACGACCAACGCCGGCCTCTTCCGCACCCTCCTCGCCGACCACTCGCTCTACAACATCGCGCTGGCGCGCACCTCGGCGATCCTCACTCCGCTCCTCGAGCTTAACAGCCAGTTCTTCGTCGCGATTTTGCTGATGTTCGGCGGCTGGCGGGTCTTCCACGGGGACATGACGATGGGCGCGCTGATCACGTTTTTCCTGCTCGCGAACCAGTTCTTCGCGCCGATCGCGATCATCGGCACGCAATACAACCAAGCCCTCGTCGCGATGGCCGGAGCCGAGCGGGTCTTCAAACTGATCGATGCCGTGCCGGATTGGGTGGACGCACCCGACGCCGTCGCGCTGCCCGATCCGCGCGTCGGTGCCGCCGCATCCGAGCCGGCAGCGCGCGGAGTCAGGGTGGAGTTCCGTAGCCTGAGCTTCGGCTACGACCCGGCGCGGCTCGTGTTGCGCGACATCAATTTCATCGCCGAGCCCGGCCAAACGATCGCGCTCGTGGGCCACACCGGCAGCGGCAAGAGCTCGATCATCAATCTCGTCTCGAAGTTCTACCTGCCGACCTCCGGCGCGCTGTTGGTCGACGGTCGCGAGATCCGCACGCTCACCGGCCATTCGCTCCACCGGCAGATGGGTGCGGTGCAGCAGCAGAACTTTCTCTTCAGCGGCACCGTGATGGAGAACATCCGGCTCGCAAAGCCCGAGGCGACCGACGCGGAGGTGCGCGCGGCGGCCGCGCAACTCGATTGCCTCGACCTGCTCGAAGCTCTTCCGCAAGGCCTGCACACGGAGGTGGGCGAGCGCGGCGCGAGCCTCTCGGTGGGGCAGCGCCAAGTCGTGTGTTTCGCCCGTGCGCTCCTCGCGGACCCGCGGCTCGTGATCCTCGACGAGGCGACGAGTTCGATCGACGCGCTTACGGAGGCGCGGCTTCAGACCGCGCTGCTCCAGTTGTTGCGCGGTCGCACAAGCTTTGTCGTGGCGCACCGGTTGAGCACGATCCGCCATGCCGAACTCGTGCTGGTGCTTGACCAAGGCGTGATCGTCGAACGCGGCACGCATCCGCAGTTGCTGGCCGCTGGAGGGCGCTATGCGGCGCTTTACAAGCAGTTCGTGCAGGTGGACGACCGGGGTTGACGCGCGATTTACGACCCCGCGCGGGGGAGGCAAGGCCGATCTCCCTCTGAGATTTCGACGATTGTGCAATATTTTCCTCGGAAACTGCGGTCTCTTCCCTCTAGAACAGGGCCGCTTTCAGTCGAAAGCACTTAAACCCAAATCCACTATGGCCAAAAAAGCTGCTCGTAAACCAAACGCCGCATTCATGAAACCCGTCACGCCTGACGCCGCCCTTTCGGCCGTCGTGGGCTCGAAACCGCTCCCCCGCACGGAGCTCACCAAGAAGCTTTGGGAATACATCAAGAAGAACGGTCTCCAGGACAAGAAGGACCGGAAGCAGATCAACGCCGACGCCGCTTTGAAGGTTGTCTTCGGTGGCAAGGCCAAGGTCAGCATGTTCGAGATGACGAAGCTCGTCTCGAAGCACGTCGCCTGATTCGGCCGACTGGTTTTACGAAGCCGCCGCGAGTTCGCTCGCGGCGGTTTTTTTGCGCGTGGAAGCGGAGGAGGGTGAAGGCGGGGCGGAGACTCGGCCGGGCCCCTGCATTTCGGATCGAGAGCCCCGGATTTTTGCCACGAAAAACACAAAGGGGCTCCGGCTTCGGCGGGGGTTGCGGTGCGCCTATAGGCGCGCGGGAGACGGGGACGAAGGAGGGCGGATCTTTGTGCTTTTCGTGGCAAAAGTTCCGGGGACCAAGGAGTGGCGACCCGTCCGGGCAAAAGCCGAGGGCTACGGCTTTTGCAACGCAGCCAACGCGCGGCCGATGGCGGCGGCGTCGTGCAGGGCGTGCGGGGGCACGGGAAAATCGGCGGTGAAGACGCGCAGGGCGGAGGCGCGCTCGATGGTCGCGGAGGATTCGTCGATCCC
>JBDNFZ010000723.1:0-7042 GCA_041689555.1 Opitutaceae bacterium
CGCGGGGCTTTACCAAGACACCGAGTATCAGCAGCGCCCGAGCTTCAAGGCGGAGCGCCGCCTTTTCGGCGCGATCAAGGCCGTCGTTTTCGAAAATAAAAATTCACCCGTCCTCGGACCGACGATCGTGCGCGCGGGCTTCGAGACAGGCGATGATCGCGGGATTCCGCCGAACGTCACGCCGCCCGGCGACGGGCTTTCGAGTTGGTTCACGCCGCCGGACACGCGGAACGCGTTCCACGCCGCCACGAATCCGACCGGAACGACCGGGCCGTTTCCGACGTGGGCCACCGACGGCACCTTCGTCCCGAAATACACCGTCGATCCGCGCGGGCTGAACGCCGCCGGCGTGCCGCTGGGCGTGAACGTCGGCAACGTGAAGGGTGCCGTGGCCATTCCCTACTTCATCCAGATGGCGCTGCATTTTAGCGACTATTCCGGCCCCGCGTCGATTGCCGGCACGAACCTGCAGGGCGCGCTCGGCCGCACGTCGTATAATTTCGGCGGCCGTCCGCGCCAGACGTGGGACTATTTCGTCAACGCCTCCTACTACAGCCGCAATTATTTTCCCGGCTACACGGTCTCCTCGCTCCCGACGAGCGTGCTCGACAATTCCAAGCTGCTGCTCGCCGGCACGACCAACCGCGTGGCGCACGACTTCAACGCGAAATCCCTAGTGGTCGAGCAGAGCCTGTTTGGCGGCAAGGGCGGCCTCGAATTTGCCTACGACCGGCAGGCGTATTCCAAATGGTTCCGGCTCCCCTTCACCGGCGGCTCGAATTCCGCGCAGAACAACTACGGCGACGTCGTGATCGATGTGCAGCAGTTTTTGTCGAACGACCGCCCCAACCCCAACGTCGGCCGCATGATGGTCTCGATCGATTCCGCCGAGGGTATCAGCCTCTCGGGCTGGCGCGAGAGCCGCACCGACCGCGTCGCGCGGCGGCTCACGGGATTCGCCGACCTCGATTTTCGTCGGCGCGAAAACGCGCTCAAATGGCTCGGTCGAAACATCGTCACCGGCCTCGCAATGAACCAGGAGCGCTCGACGTTGAGCCGGGGCTACAGCGCTAATTGGACTTCCCCGACCGTCGATCTCGCGAGCAACGACTATCACTTCGCAGGCACCGACGGCGTCCGCAATACCCGCATGCAAATGCGCGCGCAGGTCTACCTCGGCCCCACGCTGCTCGATCCGGGCGTGCGTTCGATCAACGACGTGAAGATCACGAACACCATCGCCATCCCGGTGCCGAAGGCCGGCGAGGTCTATCGCATGTATACCTACAACCGCGTTACTAACGCGATCGTGCCCGGCGATTTCACGCTCCAAAATTCCCTCTCCGACGCCGATCTGAACCGCCGCAAAATCGACACCAAGGCGATCAGCATGCAGAGTTACCTCTTGAATGATCGACTGGTCGGTCTCGTCGGCTGGCGCGAAGACAAGCAGACGAATACCGCTCAGGCGGGCACGTTTTATCTCGCCGACGGCAGCGTCGACACCGCGAGGACGCTCGTCTGGGGCAAACCCAGCGCCTCGGAGAGGGGCCGCACGTTTTCGTGGAGCGTGGTCGCGCACACGCCGGCGTTTCTCGCGCGGCGGATGCACGGCGTGACGATTAGTCCGCACTACAATGTCTCGGAAAACTTCAACCCCGTCGGCCTCCGCTCCACCATCCTCGGCCAGTCGCTGGCCTCACCGAGCGGCCAGACCAAGGAGTATGGTTTCACGATCAACCTGCTCGATGATCGGGTGTCGCTCCGCATCAACCGCTATCGGACCCAGGTCCAGAACGACAGCGCGGACATCGGCGGATTGGCCCGGAATCCGCAGTTCATCATCCTGAATTGGATGCAGCGGTTGAAGGACAGCGAAAGCGCCGGCATCAGCATCGCGCAGGCAATCGTCATCGCGCGCGGCGAGCCCGGCGTCTTCACCTCGTATGCGGACGCCTTCTCGAAGATCGTCGCGCTCGCTCCCTCGGAGGTGCAGGCCGTCTACAATTTACGAATCGACGGGCCCAACGCCATCGATGATCGGGTGAACATCAGCAACCCCACGCCCACGCGCGCCTTCGTCTCCAGCGGCCTCGAACTCGATGGCGTGGCCAACCTCACCAAGAACTGGCGCGTGTTCGCCAACGTGGCGAAGCAGGAGACCGTGCAATCGCAGATCGGGATCGAGCAGCTCACCCTGGCCAATATCATTCGCGGCAACCTGTCGAAGACGGCGTTCAAGGACATGTTCGATTCGCCGGCCTTAGGCGACGCGAACACCTACACGCAGCGTTTCAACAACAGCCTCTACATCCCGCTGCTCGCGGCTACGATCAAGGATGGCGCCGTGGCGCTGGAGCAGCGCAAATGGCGGGTCAACGCGGGCACCAACTACCAAATCGCCTCGGGCCGGCTGAAAGGCGTCGGCGTGGACGGCGCGATTCGGTGGCAGGGCCGCGCGGCCAACGGCTATCCGCTCTCGGCCAATTCGCTCGGCGTCGCGGTGCCGGACCTCAACCGTCCCTTCTGGGGACCCGCGAGCTGGAACGGCGACCTTTGGGTCAGCTACAGGCGCAAAATCATCCGCGATCGGTATAGCTGGTCGGTTCAGCTCAACGTCCGCAACGCCCTCGGTGATCGCGATGCGATTCCGGTCGCGACCAATCCCGACGGACGCCTCGCGGTGTTTCGCAATCCCAATCCCCGCGAGGTGTTTCTCACGAACACCATCGGATTCTAGCCAATGCGTGGGGCTTCACCAGTGCCTACGAGGAGAACAGCAACCGGCCGAGCACGTTCTCGCTTGGCGCTGTGCTGCACGCGACCAAGCGGCTCCCGTTTATCTACAACGACGCCACCAACAATGTCGCGCCGCGCTTCGACCGCACCGTGCTGCCCGACGGCGACGTGCCGCCGCCTCCCGGTGGCAAGAGCACGGATTACGGCGTCATCTACGGCCCCCAAACCCCTGCGAGCGCTCGCTTCCGCCAGTCCACCGACTTCGGCGCCCTCTGGACCTTCGGCGTCAAGGGCTCGTTCTGATTGTCGCACTTCCCACGCCATCGCCCGAACCCTCTCACAGTGAAAATTCCCTCCACCCCACGCCCAGTTCTAGTCGCGGCTGCATGGTTCCCCGCGTTCGCCCTCATCGCTCTCGCCCAGACCTCTCCGGCTCCGTCCGCCTCCACCACCGCCACTGCCGTCGGCAACGACACTCCGATCGAACTCTCTCCCTTCGTCACCACCGCCGATTCCGACAAGGGCTACGTCGCCACCAGTTCGTTGGCCGGCAGCCGCGTCAACACCCCGCTCAAGGACATCGCCGCGCAGATCGACGTGATGACGCCCGAGTTTCTCGCCGACATCGGCGCCACCACCATCGACGAGGCCATCGTCTTCAGCACCAACAACGGCGGGCCCAACGACCAGAACACCGGCCCGAATGCCGGCATCACGACCACCCGCGCAAGCGGTCGCGCGCGCGGCTTCGATGCGATCAGCAACTCCACCGACTTCTACGCGACGAATCTCCCCAGCGATCTCTACAACATCGAGCGGATCACCATCGCCAACGGCCCGCAGTCGATCCTCTTCGGCCTCGGCAACGCCGGCGGCGTCATCGACACCTCGACCAAACGCGCGCTCTTCCGCGACTCCAACGAATTCGGCCTGCGCGTGGACAACAACGGTTCCTTCCGCGGCACGCTCGACTTCAATCGCGTGCTGGTGCCGAAGAAACTCGCCGTGCGCTTCGCCGCCGTCCGCAACGAAAACAAGAGCTACGTCGAGGACGCCTTCAACCGCCAGGCGCGCCTCTTCGGCGCGCTCACCTGGAAACTCACACCGACCACCACGCTCCGCCTCAGCGGGGAACGGATCGGCCAGCGCGCGTCCAACGCCAGCAACTTCCTCGCGCAGGATTTCGTCAGCCCGTGGGTCGCCGCCGGCCGCCCGCTCTATGACAACTCCGCCGGCAACGCCGCGATCACCGCGACCGCGTTTCCCCTGCTGAACCGCAATTCCAGCGCGCTGCGCGTCTTCTCCTACGGAGGCCCCACGAATTCGGTCTTGGTCTGGAATGGCTCGGGCCTCACGCGCGGCCCGCATCAGCTCGCCGGCGCCGTTGACACCCGCGATGCCGCGCTGACCGACAACGCGATTTATCCCACCGACCGCGATGTCCGCGTCGGCGGTCGGCTGAATGTGCTTCACGGCAAAGTGCTCCGCGGCGCCGTCGAGCAGAAGATCACGGACACCTTGTTTGTGGAGCTCGGCTTCAACTACGAGGCGGTTGCGGAGCTGCTTGGCGGTTCTTTCGACAACGCCGAATCGATCAATATCTTCGCCGATCCCAACCGCTTCCTGCCGGGCGGCAACACCGCCGCCCGCCAGACCGCGCTCAACCCGTATGCCGGCCGGCTCTACATCGAGTCGTTTCCCAGCGGGAGCGAGGTGCGCAACCTCACCAAGGAACTCCGGCTGACCACCTCCTACGAATTCGATTTCAAGAAACATTTCGCCAACGTCGTCCGCCATTTTGGCAGGCATCGTCTCGCCGTGCTGGCGTCGATGCGCATCGACGAAGATCGCTCGCAGGCTTCCCGCGCGATGATTCTTGGCAATCCCTCGTTCGCCACGGGCGATTTGCTCAACAACAGCCGGTTTCTGCGCTCCCGCTTCTACCTCGACCCCGCGAGCAGTTCTTACACCGCGCGCGCGCTGCCCGGCGGCGGGGGCGATGCGCGTTTGTTTGGGCCGTGGACCTTCACCGATTCGGCCCGCAACGAATCGTTTCAGGCGACCATGTTTGACCATCCCGACGGGCGGTCCTCGGCGACGGGTGGTTCGCGGAAGGACATCACGACCGGCATGCTCGCGCTCCAGAGTTTCTTCCTCAACGACCGCCTCAACCTCTTCGCCGGCCGGCGCGTGGATCAGTTCAAGAGCTACCTCATCGCCCCGTCCGCGCTAATGCGCGCCGACCGCCTGACTCCCGGGGATGGCCAGGGCCTGTATGTCCCGCTCTCTCGCGCCGCATTCGCCAAGACTCCGGCGCTCGACGACAGTGGCACGACGTTCTCTTATGGCGCGGTTGCCCATGCGACCCGCTGGCTCTCGCTCTTCGGCAGCCGCTCCAACAACTCCGGCCTCCCGCCCGGCTTCCTCGATCCCGACAACCGCCAGATCCCCGGCATCTTCAGCCGGGGCCATGACTTTGGCTTCAGCCTGTCCGCGCGGGAGGACGCGATTTCACTGCGGGTTAACTTTTACGAGGAGGAGCAGCACGCGCTGATTGGGGATGGCCAGAATGTGCGCACGGCGGCGGCAGTGATTGAGGAGCGCCTCCGCGGCACCGATCGACCCGCGGGCATCGCGACTGTGCCTGCCGATGGCTACGACCCCATCACGCGCGGCAACGTCTATCGCTCCGTGGAGGACAAGATCGCCAAGGGCATCGACGTGACGCTCGTGGCCCGGATCACGAGCAATTGGGATGTGCGCGTGGCCGGCGGCCAGCAGCGCACCCGCGTGTTTAACAAGGACCTCGATTTCAGCACTTGGACGGTTCGTCGTCTCCCCGTGTGGCAGCAGTTCGGCGGCCTTGGCTGGGACAACGTCGCCATTTCCACGAGCGATCCGCGCACCGTGCACCAGTATTACGACCAGCAAATCGCGGCGGAGATTTTGCGCCAACAGCTGCGCAACAAGCTCCCGCGTTTCCGCCAGCGCGAATGGCGGGCGAGCCTGTTCACCAATTACCGCATTCGGGAAGGCGTCCTCAAAGGCCTGAATTTCGGCGGCGGCGTTCGCTGGCTTGATCGCACCATGATCGGCCTGCAGCAGCGCGCTTTTCCCGGCGGCACCACCGGTGACGACGTGACGAAACCGATCTTTGGTCCCGCGCAATTCGCGGTCGATGCCCTGCTCGGCTACAGCGGAAAGACGAACGTGATTGCCGGCCACAAGTTCGGCTGGCGCGTGCAGCTCAACGTCCGCAATCTCCTCGACGACGATGACCTTGAGCCCATTCGCGCGAATCTCGGCGGCGGCGTCCTCGATTGGGGGCGCACCCCGCCGCGGCAGATTTCCCTGAGCAGCACCTTCACGTTTTGAACTATCCCATGACCATTCGCCCCTTGTTGATTCTCGCTCTGACCGCGCTCGCGCTCGGCTTGGCAACATCCGCCGCGCGCGCGGCCACGCCGCCGCCGCGGGCACCCAACATCGTCATCCTCCTCGCCGACGATCTCGGGTTTGCCGACGTCGGGTTCAACGGCGCGAAGGACATCAAGACTCCGCAACTCGACCGGCTCGCCGCAACCGGCGTGCGGCTCGATCGCTTCTACGCGTGCCCGGTTTGCTCCCCGACCCGTGCCGGCGTGCTCACCGGGCGCTGGCCAATCCGCTTCGGTCTGATGAAGGCCGTCATTCCGCCCTGGTCTAATTTTGGGCTGCCCGCAGCGGAGGCGACGTTGCCCGAGCTGCTCGCTCCCGCCGGCTACGAACGCCGCGGCATGGTCGGCAAATGGCACCTCGGCCACGCGACCCAGGCGATGCTCCCGCCGCAGCGCGGTTTCACGCACTACTACGGCCACTACAACGGCGCGATCGACTACTTCACGCATGAGCGCGAAGGCGAAACCGACTGGCACGACCGCGACCGCACCGTGAAGGAACCGGGGCACGCGACCGACATCCAGGCGCGCGAAGCCGTTAAGTTTATCGAAGGCTCGCCGGGCGGAAAACCGTGGTTGCTCTACGCCGCCTTCACCGCGCCGCACGATCCGCTCCTGCCGAAGCCGGAGGACGTGGCCAAATATCCGCAGCTCACCGGCAAGCGCCGCGACTACGCCGCCCTCATCGACGGCCTCGATCAGGCCGTCGGCCGCATTCTCGCCGCCGTCGAAGCCCGACCCGACGCCGACAACACCCTCATCCTTTTTATGAGCGACAACGGCGGTCTCCGCGCGCACGCCGACAACACCCCGTGGCGCGACGGCAAATTTTCCGTCTACGAAGGCGGCATCCATGTCTGCGCCGC
>JBDNFZ010000724.1:0-2135 GCA_041689555.1 Opitutaceae bacterium
CGTGACGAAGAGCTTCGCCAACGGCACCGACACCGTCGGCAAGCTCCGCCCGCCCAATCTCAAGACGCCCGATTACGACAAGCTCTCCCCCGGCCGCACCACCGAGCCGATCACGGTTTATACGCGCAACGGCCTGCTCAACCGCCGTGTCGGCGAATTCGACCTCACCCCCGAGCCCACCGTGCACGACATCGGCGAAGTCTGGCTCCTCGCCAACGAGACCCTCGTGCCCGATGCCTCGCGCCTCTACCGGTCGCGGCCCAACGATTTCGTCAACCCGCTCATGACGCCCGACGGTGCGCCGGGCGTCGCCTTCCGCTGGATGGAGGTCGAGGGCCCGCTCACCGACGACACGACCGCCGCCGGTTATCGCCTGCTGTTTGGCGATCTTCCGTTGAAGAAAGTCGCGCCCGACGCGCTCGGCATCGCGCTCTCCGTGGTTTTGCCGGGTGATCGCCGCGAGGGCGGCCGCAACGCCGGCCAACGCGTCGAAGCCCTTGAACAGGTCCGGGTCGACGTTGTGTCAGCCGATCCGAAACGCGACGCGGAGCGGCTTCTGCGCACCTTCATTGCGCGCGCTTACCGCCGGCCCGTGACCGGGGCCGATGTGCAACGGTTTGTCGCGCTTGTGCACGGACGCCTCGGTGCCGGCTCGAGTTTCATCGAAGCCATGGCCTCCGGCTACACCGCCGTGCTCGCTTCCCCGGGCTTCGTCTTCCTCGACGAGGCGCCCGGTCGGCTCGACGACTACGCGCTCGCCACCCGTCTCTCCCTCTTCCTCTGGAACTCTCCGCCCGACGACGCGCTCCGCGCCCGCGCCGCCAAGGGCGAGCTCGGCCGACCCGAGGTGCTGCGCGCCGAGACCGAGCGCTTGCTCGCCGATGCGAAGTCGCAGCGCTTCCGCGAGGCCTTCCTCGATTACTGGGTCGATCTGCGGAAGATCGAGGACTCCACCCCCTCGACCACGCTTTACAACGACTACTACCTCGACGACGCCCTCGTGGAGGCCGCCGTCGCCGAGACGCGCCTCACCTTTGCGGAGATGATCCGCGCCGATCTGCCCGCGCGCGGCATCGTCGACGCCGATTTCACCTACCTCAACGAGCGCCTCGCCACCCACTACGGCATCCCCGGCGTGCAGGGCGTCGCCATGCGCCGCGTCGCGCTCCCGCCCGACAGTCCGCGCGGCGGCTTCATGACCCAGGCCAGCGTGCTCAAGCTCACCGCCAACGGCACCACCACGTCGCCCGTCCTGCGCGGCAAGTGGATCGTCGAGCGCATCCTCGGTATCGACATCCCGCCGCCCCCGCCCGTCGCCGCCGTCGAGCCCGATATCCGCGGCGCCATCACCATCCGCGAGCAACTCGCGAAACATAGCAACGACGCGAGCTGCGCTTCCTGTCACAGCAAAATGGACCCGCCCGGCTTCGCGCTGGAGAGCTTCGACGTGATGGGCGCGTGGCGCGACCGCTACCGCGCCGCCGACGAGACCAAGACCCCCGCGCCCGGCCGCGGTAAAAACGGCCACGCCTTCGCCTTTCACCACGCTCTGCCCGTGGACGCGGCCGGCGAGTTGCCCGACGGCCGGCCGTTCCAAAACGTGAAGGAGTTCAAGCGCCTCGTGTTGCAGGACGAGGTCGCGCTCACCCGCAACCTTGCCCGCCAACTCACCGTGTATGCCACCGGAGCCCCCGTGCATTTCAGCGACCGCGAAGAAATCGAACGCATCGTGGCCGCGACGAAGTCCAACAACTACGGCGTGCGCTCGCTCATCCACGCCCTCGTGCAGAGCGATCTCTTCCTGCGGAAATAAAATCCTCGCCCCGCATTTTCAGTTTCCGTTCTTTGCCTGTCAGCCCCTCTGCTTGGGCTATTCCCCTCGATTCCAGCCGCCGTCTTTCCGGCGACTGCGTCCTCACCTTTCACCATCCATGATCCCGCAAAAAACCACCCCGTCTCCGCGCACCCTTCAAGGCTGCGCGTTTCTCGCCGTCCTCGCCGCCTTCACTTTCGCCCCGGTGCGCGCGCGCGCCCAGGTCGCGCCTACGCGCTCGCCCGATTCCGCCGCAGGCGACGCCGTCACCCTCACGCCGTTCACCGTGAGCGCGGAGAAAGACGTCGGCTTCGTCGCCGCC
>JBDNFZ010000725.1:0-7758 GCA_041689555.1 Opitutaceae bacterium
CCTCACCGACGGCGACAGCGCGCTCCTTACGATCCTCGTGCCCGGCTCCTACACCCTCCACGTCGTCGCCGTGCCCGTGCCTGGCGCGGCGACGCCTTCCGGCGTGGCCCTCCCCGAGATCTACGACGCCAGCATCAACCCCCAGTCCGAATACCAACGTCTCGTGAACATCTCCTCACGCGGCAGCGTGACGGCGGGTGATGGCGTGCTCATCGGCGGCTTCGTCGTCACAGGCAATTCGCCGAAGCGCATCCTCGTGCGCGCGAGTGGTCCCGCGTTGGCCGCCTTCGGCGTGAGCGGTGTGCTCCCCGATCCGCAGCTCGCGATTTACGGCGGCCCGACGCTCCTCGCCCGCAACGACAACTGGGAGACGCCCGTGACGGTCAACACCGCGCAGGTCGCCGCCACTGCCGCCGAGATCGCCGCCGCCGCCACCCAAGTCGGTGCGTTTCCGCTGGCCCCAGGCGGCAAGGATGCCTCCGTCGTCCTCGCCCTCGCCCCCGGCGCCTACACCGCGAAGATCAGCGCCGTTGCCAACGGCACCGGCGTGGCCCTGATCGAGGTTTACGAAATACCGTGAGGAGGCGTGAGGTGGAAGGTATGAGACGGTCTGGCGGAAGGGAAAGGCTGAAGGGTAGCTGCGAGCGTGAGCGAGCGGGGCCGGAAGGCGGGAGGCGGGAAGGGGAGATTCGATTGGGAGACACGGCGCCCTCGCCGCGTCCCTCACTTCGCCGTGTTCCCAACTCACCCAGACAAAAGTCTAAAACACGCGGGACGCTATTCTGAGCTGCGGTCTTTGTCCTTACCGCGATGATCTTCATCCTGCTGCTACAACATTTGCCGCGTGACGACGGATCGTCTCGGCGGGCGATCACCCAGTTGGATTTGTAAGTGCAGATGGCGGCCCTTCATGAAACCGCTGAGAACGCGCAAGATTCAGCGCTTGAAGACTTCGGCGGCGGCGACGGTGAGGCCGGGGAGGAGGGCGGTCTCGAAGGTCTCGTCGTCTTCGAGGATGCGCACGGCTTTCTTGGGGTCGCGGGCGAAATCGTAGAGGTGAATCTGCAGGAGGAGCGGATCGACGAGCCACATCTCCTGCACCCCCGTGCGGGCGTAGACGCGGCGCTTCGTGGTCTTGTCGAGCTGGGCGGTGGCGGGCGAGAGCACTTCGATCACGAGGTCGGGCGCGCCGTGGATGCTGAAGCCGCCGCCGGGGCAGATGATGACGGCGGCGCCGGTGTCTTTTTCCTTGGCGGGGCGGTAAACGGCGAGCTGGGGCGTCGTGACGTTGCCCAGCTTGATGATGCGGCGGCCCGCGATGAGTTTGTCGGTGTCCTTGGTGAGATCGGCCTCGGGCGGGAGGGTGCCGGTGTCGCCGGGCGGAGTGCCGGGCCAGAGGTTGAGGACGAGGGGCTCGGCGGCGGCGAGAGGAAGGCCCGTGAGAGCGAGTAGGAGGAGCGTGGCGAGAGCGGAGGCGGCCATGGGTGGGTCGAGAGGTTTTCGGCCGCGGTCGCGGTCAATCGTTGATGAAGGTCACGTCGCCCGAGGCGAGCTTGAGGGCGGGGGGGAGCGACGCGGGATCGAGTTGGAGGACGAGGACGTTGGGGCCGGGTTTGGCGGCGACGGTGAAGGTCGCACCGGGCTTGATGAGTTCGCCGTTGAGCCATGCGTCTTTGACGGTGCCGGCGAGCGCGAAGGCGGCGGGGCCGCCCTTCGCCGACTCGAAGCGCGTGGCGGCGAAGAGGCCGCGGGTGTTGCTGAACGAGGGGTAGATCGTCGTGATGAGGTCGGCGGGGAGGGTGCCGTCGACAAGTGAGAGGACGGGCTGCCAGTCGGCGAGCGTGGGGTCGCCGCGCACGGCGGGTTCGAGGCCGAGGTGTTGGTTGCGGCTCACGCTGAGGAAGAGATTCCAGCGGCGGGCGACTCCGCCCTTGGCGGCGTCATAGGCGCCGGGTTTGCCGAGTTGGACGAGGAATTTGAAGAGATCGAGGCGTTCCTCGGGCAGCAGTCCGTCGATGAGGCCGGCGGCCATCAGGGAACCGACGGAGTTGCGCTTGGCGATGTTCTGCACGGCCACGGAGACCTCTTGGTTGGCGGCGTCGCGGAGGACCAGTTCGGTGGCGGTCTCGCGGGCGATCATGCCGCTGAGTTCGCGGCCGTCTTTCGTGGTGAGACTGATGCCGTGGTAGCCCTCCTTGATTTTTGCGTTGGGGTAGAGGAGCGACTCCACGAGGTAGTCGGGCGGGGCGCTGGCGCCGATGCTGGTGAGGTCGGGACCGAGCTTGCTGCCGGCGCCGCCGATGGCGTGGCACGCGACGCAGGCGAGTTCGGGGCGGCGGTAGATGCGTTCGCCGCGGGCGGCGTCGCCGGTGGCGACGGCTTGCAAGGCGAGGGCTTGGAGTTCGGTCGAAGATAGCTGAACAGAGGAGAGGGTGAGACCGGCGGCCTGGAGGAGAACGGGCACGAGGCCGGCGGGGAGATTGCCTTCGCGCGCGGGGCGCAAGCCGGCCGAGGCGATGGCGGGCGGGAGTTGGATCTTGGGCAGCTCGGTCGTGAGACGCGCGCTGGCGCCGCGCACGGCGAGGAGTGCGCGCCAGAGCGCGGGCGCATCGGCCTCGGAGCTTGCGGCGAGGGAGGCGAGCACGGCGGGCATGGCGACGTTTAAGTCGGCACCCGCGAAAGCGACGACCGCTTCGCGGCGAATCACCGGCGCGTGGGGAGCGTCGGAAAGGCGGCGTAGTTCGGCGATGACGGCGGGGCCGCCGAGATCGCGGAGGGCGACGAAGGCGGCGGTGCGCTCGGCGGACGCGGTGGCGGGGTCGCCGGCGAGGCGGACGAGGGCGGGGGCGACGTCGGAGAGTTTCCAGGCACCGGCCAGAGGGATCGCGGCGGAGCGGGTCGCGGGTAGCGGCGAGTTGAGGAAAACGGCGAGCGAGGCGAGGTCGCCGTCGGGCTTCGCGATCCTGAGGCGCGCGGCCCCGGTGAGGGCGGCAAGGGCGCGGGGTGCGGTGGCGTCGTCGAAACCGCCGGCAACGAGCGTGTCGAACAGCAGGCGGAGTTGGCGCGGGCCGCCGGCGGTGGCGATCAGCTCAAGCCAAGGGCCGGAGCCGTCGCGCGGGAGCGGGCGGTTGGCGAGGAGTTGCGCAAGGACTTCGGCGGCGAGCGCGGGCTCGACGGCCTTGAGGCCGAAGGCGAGCTGGGCCTCGCGGCCGGCGACGGGCCACGCGCCGGAGCGGACGGCGTCGAGCCACGGCGCGGCGAGTTCGTTGACGGTGAGCCAAAGCGCGTAGTCGAGGTAGGGGTCCATCGGTTTCTCGAGGACGCCGAGGGCGAGCGCGGCGGCACGGGCGGTGCCGAGTTGACCGAGGGCGCGGACGGCGGCGAGGCGCACGCGCGGGTTCTCGTCGGCGACGAGTTTTTCGAGCGGCGCGAGGGAGTCGGCGACGGGCAGGGCGCGGATGGCGGCGGCGCGGAGGCGGGGATCGGCGGCGGCGAGTTGATCGGCGAGCAAGGCGGGCGAGGGGAGGTTGAGCGCGACGTGAATCCAGAGGGCTTGGAAGCGGGCGGTGGGCTCGGTCTGCTTTGCGGTCCAAGCGGCGAGGTCGGGGGCGACGAGGGTGGCGCCGCGCTCGACGAGAACGCGCTTGGCCTGGGCGTTGTCGTAGCTGTTGGGGGATAGGAGGGCGTCGAGGAGGGCGGGGTTGTCGAGCGTCGTGAAATCGCGGCGGGGGAGCGGGGCGCGGCCCTTGGCGGCGATGCGCCAGATGCGGCCGTGTTCCTTGTCGCGGCGGAGGTCGCGGAAATCGACCTCGCCGTGCTGGATGATGAGGTTGCTCCAATCGGCGACGTAGAGGGCGCCGTCGGGGCCGAGCTTGGCGTCGAGGGGACGGAAGGTGGAAGCGGTCGAGCGCATCACGTCGGGCTGCTCGCGGGTGATGTAGGCGGAGCCCTGATCGGAGGCTTTGAAGCGGACGAGGCGGTGGGCGCGGAAATCGGCGGTGATGAAATCGCCCTGCCAATCGGCGGGGAAGTGGGTGCTGCGGATGATTTCGAGGCCGCAGAACTTCGGGTAGCTTCCCGGGCTGATACTGGCGAGGATGCGGCGGGCGGGGGCGAGGGTGAAGTAGGTCGCTCCGGGAACGGCCCAGTTGATGCCTTGGGAGCCGGCGCCGTCGGTGACGAAGGATTGGTTGAAGGCGTCGAACTGGTGGCCCCAGGCGTTGACCCAGCCGCGGTAGAGGATCTCGAGGCGGTGGTCGCGCGGGTCGAAGCGGAAGATGCCGCCGGCGGCGAGGCGGACGGGGCCGTGCGGCGTCTCGGTGTGGGTGCGGGTGTAAACGGATTGGCCGAAATAGAGGCGGCCGTCGGGACCCCACTGGAGCATGTGGACGTTGTGGTGGGTATCCTCGGTGCCGAAGCCGCTGAGGACGATGCGGCGCTCGTCGGCCTTGCCGTCGCCATCGGTGTCGCGGAAGTGGAGAATCTCGGTGCTTTGCGCGACGTAAACGCCGCCGTCGCCGGGGGCGACGCCGGTGGGGATGAGCAGGCCGTCGGCGAAGACGGTGGCCTTGTCGGCGCGGCCGGCGCCCGTGGTGTCTTCGAGGATGATGATCTTATCGGTGGCGGCCTGGCCGGGCTCGATCTGCGGATAGACCTCGGAGCTGGCGACCCAGAGGCGACCGCGCGGATCGAAGTTCATCTGGATGGGTTTATTGAGGAGGGGATTCTCGGCCCAGAGCGTGACCTCGAGGGCGTCGTCGACGGTAAAGGTCGGATGGGGCTGCGGCGTAGACTTGGAAATCTGGTTGCCGATGCGGAGGGGTGTGGCGGGGGCGACGGTGGCGGCGTCGGCCGGGAGGGTGCGGAGGACGGCGATGCGTTTCTCCTCGGCGGCGACGAGGGTGTCGAACTGGAGAATCTCGCCGGCGTTGTTGCCCTGCTCTTTTTTTCGGAAGCCGAGAATGTAGGCCATGTTCGCCGGGCGGGAGCGGTGGAAGAACGCCTCGTTTTTGAGGAGAATGGACTGGCGGAGCGTCTCGGTGGCCGGGCTGTTGCGCCACGACGGGTCGGACGGCGCGGGCGGTGCGAAGAGGAAGTCCTCGAGGGCGATGGCGGCGGCGCGGTAGCCGGCGGAGTTGAGGTGGATGCCGTTGTCGGTGAGGCGCGAGGCGGCGGGCGCGGCGGCCATGGGTGCGCGGAGGGCGTCTTGGAGCGAGAAGAAGCGCGCTCCGCGTTGGGCGGCGAAATCGCGCACGAGGACGTCGAGGCGGGCGAGGGCGGCGTTGTGGGCGGCGGGGTCGGGCCATGGAGCGCCGAGGGCCTCATGGCGCGAGGGCCCGAGGAGAACGAGGCGCGCGGTGGGAGCGAGGCGGGCGAGGGTATCGAGGAGGCGGGCGTATTGGGTTGCGAACCGGTCGCCGGCCGCAGGTCCGTCGAAGGAAGCGGCCATGCCGTAGCCGACGAAGATGACGGTGGGCCGGGCGTCGGTGATTTGTTTTTGGAGCTGAGTCCAACCCTCGTCGGCGGGTTCGCGGCCGGCCTGCATGAGACTGAGGCCGGCGCGGGCGACGCCCTCGGGGGTATCGGCGCTCCAGCCGAGATTGCGGAAGGAAACATCCTTCGCGGCGGTGCGGGTGGTGAGCATGAGCTCGATCCAGCCGTGGTATTGCTCGCGCTCGACGAGGGTGTCGCCGAGGAAGACGACGCGGTCGCCTTCGCGGAGTTCAAGGCGCGGCGGTGGCTCGGCGGCGCGGGAAAAAGTCGGCGAAAACGCGATGAGGAGGAGGGCGGCGAGGAGAGAGCGCATGAAAAAAGGAGGAGGAGGGGCCCGCGAAAGTCGCGAAAGGACGCGAAAATCAAGGCGGTGCGGAGGAGCGAGGCTAAGAAGTGCCCACGGAAAACACGGAAGACACGGAAAAAAGACGGGGCGGCGGGTAGAGAAAGAGAGACCGCGAACCGCGAAAGCTGACCAGCTGGCCAAGGCTTGGGTAGTCAGAAATCTTGCGGAAAAAACCGGCCCATTTGGTCGGGATGGAGTTTATCCGAAAAGCGATCGGCCGAGGGCGGCGGCGGGACGGGTGCGTTTGCCGGTTGGAGGTAAGCAGCTCGCTGGCGAGCGCTACGGACCCTGAGCGCTCGCAAGCGAGCGGCCTGCCGATGCAGATGCGAGGACGTTTTGCACGGCGACGGGGTCGGAAATATCGGCGGCGCATTCGTCGTGGATGACGAGGTCGTAGCCGGCGGCGTAGGCGGGATTCGCATGGGCGGGGAACGCGGGACGCGTGGTTTTGTCGTCGGTATGCATCGGGTCGACGATGACGTGGGCCCGGGCTTCGAGACCTTTCTTGAGCAGGTCTTTTTGGGCGGCGTAGTCGTGGCAGCAGCCGCCGGTGAGGAGCAAAATGCGCAACGGTTTTTTGGCGGTGGCGGCGGTCGCGCGGCCCGGGATGGCCAAGGCGCACGCGAGGACGAGGATGACGGCGAGGGCGAGGCGGGAATTCATCGTGGGGCGGGGTGGTCGCGGATCAGGGATGAGGGCATGGGCGGCGGTTCTAGAGATGAGAGCGAGGCGGAAGGGTTCGTGAACTCGGCGGCTAGGCAGGAAGGCGTCGGTGAGCGACGGCCCTACGCGGAGAAGGCGGACTGAAGTCCGCCCTACTTTTTGGCGGGGGCGGCGGGCTTGGGTGGAGTGTCGAGGATCTGGCCGTCGGCGAGGAGACGGATTTTCAGGGCGGCGTAGGGGACGTCTTGCACGGCGATCTTGGCGTCGATCGCCATGACGGCGGCGGTGGCGGCGGATTGGCCGAGGATCATGAAGACGGGCTCCATGCGGATGCTGCCGTAGGCGATGTGGGTGCTCGAGACGCACACGGGCACGAGGAGGTTTTCGCACTCGGCCTTCTTCGGCGTGAGCGAGCCGAAGGCGATGGCGTAGGGGCCCTTGGTCGAGACGCCGATGTCGCCCTCGTTTTGGACGTAGCCTGCGGGGGTGATGTAGCGCTGCACGTTGTGCGAATCGATCGTGTAGGAGCCCATGCCGACGGACTCGGGCGTGGGGCGGCGTTTGACGAGTTCGTTCTCGGTCATGACGTAGGCGCCGATCATGCGGCGGGCTTCGCGGACGTAGAGCTGGTGCGGCCAGTGTCCGTTGTCCTTGAACTCATCCTTGGCGAGGCCCCAGCGGGACATTTTCTCGCGGACATCGGCGGGGACGCGGGGATCGTTGGCGACGAAGTAGAGCCAGCCCTGTTGGTAAACCTCGTGCTCGCGGATAATCTCGCGGCGGCGGGCGTAGGAGGCTTCGGGGTAGTCGTAGTTGCGGCCGATGTTGTCGGTGCTGAAAGGGCCGTGGTTGTTGGTGTCGGTCTTGTGATTGGGGATGGGGTCGAACTTGCCGAAAGTCTCGGTCCAGCCGGCGGCATAGATGCGGAGGAGGAGTTCGTATTGCGAAGGATCGTAGCCGTCGGGTTTGGCGAAGGGGACGCGGTTTTCGGGGACGTCGGTGAGGCACATGCGGAAGCAGTAGGCCTGGATTTTTTTATCGGCGGCGCCGAACTCGCCGGGGGACTCGGTGCTGATCCGGGCGAGGACGCCGCTCTTGGGATCGCCGGGGACGACGTAGGGGCTGATCTTTTCCTTGAGGACGCCGAAGTGGTGGCGGTGGTGGAGGACGCCGGTCTGCACGCCGTTGTATTCCTCGCCATATTGGGCGCGGGATTCGCGGCCGACGTGATAAGCGATGCCGGCGGCGGCCATGAG
>JBDNFZ010000726.1:0-4500 GCA_041689555.1 Opitutaceae bacterium
GACTTCGTCGATGACCCGACCGCCCGGTTCATGGACCGTGAGGCCGGCCACGACTACGGCACGGCCCGAGGATTTGTCATTGTGGTCGCCAAGAGGATCCAACTCGACTCGCCAGCGCCGCCGGGTCTGTTGGACGATGGCGCTAAGGGCTATCCTTTGTTCGTGGGTGAGCGGCGCGTAAGCTCCGTTCTCTTTCCTTTTCGTGGTGCGCAGGAAGGGAGGGAAGTCCCAATCCATCTGCACAATGCTAAAGCGGTCACCGTCCGAGGCTACGAGTCGGTTTTGGACGAACGTCTGTTGAGGGTCTTTCGCGCGGACCACGAGGCTGCTTGATTCAGCCGCCGGAGGCTGACTCTCGGCGGCAGAATTCCTTTCGCTCAACCTGAGCGCGTCCTTCACGCTCGAAGGTTGAACGACGGTCAGGGCGTAGCTCGGGCGGAGATAGTCGCGGTTGGTTTCCCGATCTGCGAACCACAGATATTTGTCGTCGGTTTCGGTTTCGAAGCCGCGGGGCGTTAGCCGGACCGATCCGGAAAAGATTCCCGATGCCGCGTAAGCCCACGCCCAGTTTGTGCTCGCGGCCATCGGCAAGCCATACGTGTTTGCGACAAACGAAGAGCCTCTGAACGGGGCTTGTTGAATGAGTTTCAGAAAACGGTAATTATCGGGCGGAACTCTGGTGATGTAGAAAGTCTGAAGATGAATCCAATAGCCGAGACCCGCGAGAAAGAGCAGACCGAGCGACAGGAATGGAACTACGTGGGTCGCCCATCGCTTCTTTCCGATACCCGACTGCGCGACAGTTCGACCGGACTTACGGTAACCAATGGTGCGGACGGTCGCCGCCAAAAGCGCCCGGGCGGCTGCGATCCCGGATCGTCGGTATTTAAGCGCGGACAAGACCACGACATAGCCGCTCAGAGCCAGCAAAGCATCGGAAACGAAAACCAAAAAAGGAGCCTGACGGTAGAGGTAACCCGAATAAATATAGCCCGTGAACAGCTTGTAGATAACGAAGTAGGCGAGGAGCGTGCAGAACAAGAAAGGGCGAAGAACCTTCAATCTCCGCCATGCGACGGTGCCGACCACGCGGTTCCCTCCCATCACAACGATCGACAGAGCCAGACCGATGACAACGACGAGGCAGCAAGCCGCCATCCAACCCATTGCGCTGTTCCCGGCCTGCAACCCGGCCAACTCGGAATCATATAATTTGTCGCTGTAATCGGCTAGCCAGCGAAGGGCTGCCAGGAAGCCTGCGCCCAGTGCGACTTGGGTCCAGCGAATGCGAGCAAGTGCGGAAGCGGATCCAACCCACAAAAAGGCAAGTAACCACGTCAGGATGAGGGCTGCGGCCGCAGGCAAGACTTGGGATGGCGAAGGTTCGATGCCGGTGTGAATGAGACCGACGGCTGCCGGGAGCGTGACGGTCGTCCAATTCGACTTGCTGCCATCGACCCAGTGCCGAATCCGGAAGATAGAGTCACCGGCAGGGGGAAGGCGGTCGACTTTGTAGCTTTGTATCCCCGGGTTCAGCGTGGCTAGCAGTTGAAAATCGGCGGCGCCCGAACCCACCTCAATTTTGGTTTGGGCTCTCGTGTTCTGCCTCCAACTGACGAGCGTAGAATCCTCTTCCGTGCGGTTTGCCGATACCCCGGTCGGGGCGGCTAGGCCAACTTGCCGGAATGCACCCGAAAGAACCCAATAGATGGCGAGAGCGAGGACCAAAAATTTACCGGTGGCCTGAAGGAATCGAAGACGAGACCTTGGCCTGCCGCCGGACTTGGCGATGGTTTTCGGACCGGCCAAGCCGATTTTGACAAAAACTCCCGGGAAAGCGAAGAGCCACGCAGCCGAAAGCGTGAGCATCGCGGTGACGAGCAGAGGGGTGTAGTATTGGAGGTGTTGCGAGAAGAGCGACGCGACGAGCGCGGAAAACGATTTAAGCAGCGTCGTATCGAGATAGTTCTGCCAGAAAATGACATTATGCCGGGCGTAAAATTCCATGACCTTGGCGGCGAACTCGTGATCGGCGGCGGAATTTCTGGCGTGAAGGGTGTAATCGATGTCCTTCAGCACGTTTTCCCAGCCCATGTAAGCGGTAAGCTGTAGAAGGAGCGTTCCGGCCGCGATAGATCCGCCCAACGCCATACTCCCCCAAGCCACCAGCAGCGTTTTGATGCGCCTATGATGCAGGGCCAAGGCGTAGAGCGCGCTGATAACGACAACAAAACCGGCGAAAACGAACTCCCAGTAGCACAGGCAGGCGAAGTTAAGGAGGCCGAGAAGAAAGGCCCGTCGTGGGCTCAGATGGCTTAACGACTGCACCCAAAGCAGACTCGAGAAGAAGAAGAAGCCGTGCCAGATACGGTAGGTGTTGACCTGAAATTGCGCGAACAAGACATAGTTGCTCATCATCACGAGGCAGGCGATCACCGCGAAAAGCGGGCCGGCGGTCTTGGAGAAAAAACGAAAAGCGAACCAGATTGCCGCCAAGCCGACGGTGAAAACGGTGATTACGATCTGGGATTCGATCGATTGCGCGCCGAGGATGTAGATGAGAAAGGCGAAAAGGCGCGGAAAGTTGCCCTGATGACTGTGAATGTAGGGGTGTCCGGCAGCGGTGCTGGCGATCGACTCGTCGGTCAGGCCGAAAGATTTGAAGAAATCGTAGGTCGCCAAGTTATGGGCATGAACAAGGCTCGAGAACGATTCGTTGTTATCGATGACGTAGGGGAAGCCGTCGGTCTTAAATAAAATTGCGCCATACAGCAGGGAGTAGGCTATCAAAACAACCAGCCAAGCCCTCCTTGCTGGATGATCGGTGCAACGCTCAGGGAACATCTTTGGGGGTTGTCGCCTGAAATTATTCGCGAGCGGCATAGGCCGAAAAAAAGCCGTGAAGAATGGAAAATAAAATAACTGCGAGATTGCCCAATGCCACAGTTCCTATGGCGGTGATCAAATTTCCAATACCGAAATTATTGAACCCTCGGAAAGGAGCGCGGTTGAACTGAGCTAGCACGACGGGCAAAGCCGCAAACACGGGGAGTCCATAGCGTTGGAGCCAACGGGGATGATAGTTATTTCCGCGGATCCAAAACGACTCAGAGATAGTCCGGGTTTGTGACTTCCTCATTTCTTCAATGGCGGGACGTGCACGATTTCCGACCACGCTTGCACCGCCCCGGCCCGACCCACCCACCTCGCGCGGAATTGGTAAGTCACATCGGCGGCAACATCACCCACCGTATATACACTGGTTCCGGCACCGCCCCGCCCAATGGTGGCAAATTTGCCAGAATCCCGGGCCATTTGTATTTCATATTCTCCCAGCCGTCCATCCGCAGGCCAGCGGAGTTCTATGACTGTAGATTCAAGGCGACGACCGCTCAACTTTTCTGGCTTAGATGGCATCGTGAGAGCTGTTTCAGCTTCCCATGTGACTGCTAGAGGAGGAAGAACCTTCAGGCCCGCAGCTTCGGTCCAGACGAAATGATTGAACTCGCCCGAAAGAAAATCCTGTCCGAACCAGAGTTGCCTCTTTTGGGTCGCACTCCACCGGCGGAATCCCGTGAAGATTTGTTTCTCCGGATCAACGGGGTAGTTCTTTGCGACAACCGACTTTCCCTCGGGCGCATTCTGCGGTAGACCGACGAGATCATAAATGGTGTTGGGGAGGTCGAGAAGCTGAGTGGATCGTGGCGAAATCAGTAATGGATTTTCCTCCGATCCTGCGGGCTTGATGAGCAGGAGAGCGGAGGTCCAGTTATCCAGTTCTTGTGCCGAGCGCCGCCAAGTCTCGATCTGAATCCCTTCAGGAACCCACTCACCGTCCGTAGCTGGAACCTGATCTCCCCAGCCGTGATCCGAATGAATCACGATGATCGAATCTTTATAGCGCCCGCTTTTGCGGAGGGTCGCTAGAAAGTCGGCTGTTCGACGCAGGGCATACGCCGACTGACTGAGCAGGCTGGCGCTACGGGATGCGTTTCCGCTGCGATCAACCAAGAACGGACCATGCGGAAAATAGAGATGCGAAAAAACGTATTCTCCCGATGAAGGACGTGTTGCATCATCGGTAATCAACAGTTCTAAAGGATCCAACCTTGAATCGCCAGCGACGGTAATCGATATTAGCCACCGGGAAAACAGGCCCGATCCGTCATGATAAATCGAGGTGCGGGCGAAGGAAGGAGTTGCTCGTGCCAAGGCGAGGTGAAGAATTACATCTCGATGGCGCCGGACCGAATCGGGCTTCATCACTCGGCGTCCTTGGATCCATCGGGTCAGCTGGTAGTAAGCTCCGGAGGAGTAGGCCTTGATGTCTGTTCCCAACTGCGTTTTAACCTCCCGGAAAATTCCCGTGTCATTCCAAGAATTATGCCAGGCTCGAAAGCTTCCACCACGATAGAGCGTCCCGGTTAGAAATACCGGGGTAGACGCTTGGGTTCCGTCCGAATTGGAGCGATTTTTGGGATAAAAAGTGAAACCGGGAAA
>JBDNFZ010000727.1:0-4485 GCA_041689555.1 Opitutaceae bacterium
GTGGCGGAGACGATCGCGCACGCCTTTTATCCGGTGGTGGCGACACAGAAATTCGAGCTGCTGCAACTGCTGCTGGAGCAGACGGATTTCAAGAGCGTGATCATCTTCGCGCGCACGCGGATGGGCTCGGACCGGATCGCGGACCGGCTCCAACGCAAAGGCCACACGGTCGGGGTGCTGCACTCGGATCGCAGCCAGCGCGAGCGCATCGAGGCGCTGGAAGGCTTTAAGTCGGGCAAGTTTGAGGTGCTCGTGGCGACGGACATCGCGGCTCGCGGTCTCGACATCGCGGGCGTGTCCCACGTGATCAACTACGACGTGCCGGAGAACGCGGAAGACTACGTGCATCGCATCGGCCGCACGGGCCGGGCGCAGAATACCGGCGATGCGTTTACGCTCGTGACCGAGGAAGATGTGCGCGACGCGCGGAGCATCGAGCGGTTTACGGGGATGGCGATCGAGCGGAAGAAGATCGAGGGCTTTCCCTACATCTATTCGGCTTTGTTTGACGAGAAGGCGCAGGCGGAAGTCGCGGCGGCGGCGGCGAAGCCGGTGAGCCGGCTGCACCGCGGGATGCGGCGCTAAACCGGCGCCTATCGTGGTCTCCCGCGCCGGCGATAATCTGCGGCTTCCGCACGGCGTTCCCCTTCGGGCCCTTCGCCCCGACCCACGAAGGCGTCGGCCATAAGGTCTGGAGATACGCGCGATAACCCGGCCCAATTATCCCGGCCCATCGCCCGGTCTGGGGAATTCTTTGTCGCCAGTCGCGACGGGCGGTTCCAAAGATCATCAACGACCGGCCCCAGAAACATCTAACCCGAATCACAACCCGTTTGGAGCGCATCATGGAATCCACAAATCCCGAATCGAGCGGCGGCAAATGCCCATTTCCTCACCTGCGCGGCGCCGCCGCGAATCCTGCGCCACTGACCGCGACCCCGGAACCAGCCCCGACCGCGACTGCGAGCGCGAGCGCCGGCCCCCGGTCCAACCGCGACTGGTGGCCGAACCAGCTGAATCTAAAAATGCTGCACCAGAACTCCGCCCTGTCGGATCCCATGGGCGGAGATTTCGACTATGCGGAGGAGTTCAAGAAGCTCGACCTGCAGGCTCTGAAGAAGGACCTCTACGCGCTGATGACGGATTCCCAGGAGTGGTGGCCGGCGGATTTCGGACACTATGGGCCGTTCTTTATCCGCATGGCCTGGCACAGCGCCGGCACCTACCGCACCGGCGACGGCCGCGGCGGCGCCGGAGGCGGTCAGCAGCGTTTCGCGCCCCTCAACAGTTGGCCGGACAACGTCAACCTCGACAAGGCCCGCCGACTGCTTTGGCCGATCAAGCAGAAATACGGCCGGCAAATCTCTTGGGCCGACCTAATGGTGCTCACCGGCAATTGCGCGCTCGAGTCGATGGGTTTCAAAACCTTTGGCTTCGGCGGCGGTCGCGCGGATGTGTGGGAGCCCGAGGAAGACGTTTACTGGGGCGCCGAGGCCGAGTGGCTCGGTGACAAGCGCTACTCCGGTGATCGCGACCTCGAGAAGCCCCTCGCCGCCGTCCAGATGGGGCTCATTTATGTGAACCCGCAGGGCCCGAACGGAAATCCCGACGCGCTCGCCTCGGCGCGGGACATTCGCGAGACATTCAAGCGGATGGCGATGAACGACGAGGAGACGGTCGCTCTCATCGCAGGCGGCCACACGTTCGGCAAAACCCACGGCGCGGCTCCCGAGTCGCACGTCGGGCGCGAACCCGAAGCCGGCGGTCTCGCCGAGCAGGGACTTGGCTGGGCGAACAGCTTCGGCAGCGGCAAGGGCCCGCACGCCATCACCAGCGGCATCGAGGTCACCTGGACCACGACGCCGACGAAATGGAGCAACAACTATTTCGAAAACCTGTTCGGCTACGAATGGGAACTCGTGAAGAGCCCGGCCGGCGCGCACCAGTGGCAGGCCAAGACCGATACGCCCACGGTGCCGGATGCCTTTGATCCGGCGAAGAAGCACCGTGCGACCATGCTCACCACGGACATCGCCCTGCGGGTCGACCCCGCTTACGAAAAGATCTCCCGGCGCTTCCTCGCAAACCCGGATCAGTTCGCCGACGCCTTCGCCCGCGCCTGGTTCAAACTGACCCACCGCGATATGGGCCCGAAGGCGCTCTATCTCGGTGCCGAAGTCCCGACGGAGGAACTGATCTGGCAGGATCCGACCCCCGCGGTCGATCACCCGCTGGTCAACTCCGCCGACATCGCGGCGCTGAAAGGCAAGATCCTCGCCTCCGGTCTCCCAATCGCGGAACTCGTATCGACGGCGTGGGCCTCGGCCTCGACCTACCGCGGTTCCGACAAACGCGGCGGCGCCAACGGCGCGCGCATCCGCCTCGCCCCGCAGAAGGACTGGGAGGCCAACCAACCCGCCCGGCTGTCCAAGGTGCTCAAGGCCCTCGAGAGCGTCCAAAATGAATTCAACGCGGTGCAGTCCGGCGGCAAGAAAGTGTCGCTGGCCGATCTGATCGTTCTCGGCGGCTGCGCCGCGGTCGAACAGGCGGCGAAAAAGGCCGGCCACCCGGTGGCGGTGCCTTTCACTCCAGGCCGCACCGACGCCTCGCAGGCGCAGACGGATGTGGAAGCATTCTCCGTGCTCGAGCCGGTCGCCGACGGGTTCCGAAACTACCTCAAGACAAACTATGCGCTCCCGGCCGAGAAACTTCTGGTTGATCGGGCGCAGTTGCTCACGCTGACGGCACCGGAAATGACCGTGCTCATCGGCGGCCTGCGCGTCTTGAACGCCAACAACGGCAAATCGCAGCACGGCGTCTTCACCAGCCGGCCGGAGACACTCACCAACGACTTCTTCGTCAACCTGCTCGACATGGCCAACGTGGTGAAGGCGACTTCGCCCGCCGAGGATCTGTTCGAGCTGCGCGACCGCGTCACGGGCGACGTGAAGTGGACCGCCACCCGGGTGGACCTCGTGTTCGGATCGAATTCCCAACTCCGCGCGCTCGCCGAAGTCTACGGCTCCGGCGACGCGCAGGCGAAGTTCGTGCACGATTTCGTGGCGGCCTGGACCAAAGTGATGAATGCGGATCGCGTAGGTTCGGCCTGATACCGCGAGCAAGATCGGGAACGAGTTTCGCGGTTTCCTCTACCGATGCGCCTTCGCGCCATGCGCGGCGACGCTCGGGGCGATAGAGGCGTTGCCGATCGTGAGACGGAGAAGCGGGTGCCGATGCAAACAACGGGGTGTTTTTCATCGGAGCGTCGGACCGAGAATAGACAAGGGAGCCGGCGACGACCGGCGACGGGGCGTCATGCGGTGGGGTAACGTGGTTCCGGTAAGGTTTGGTGGAGTGTGAAGATTGCGCGACAAGTTCGCCTGCGGGCTAAAGCCGCTCCGGAGACGGACGATTTCTTTCGATGCACCCAGGTTTCTAAAACCTGCCGGCAAAAATCGAAATCCCCGTGAATCGTCTCCAGCCTTGGAAAGTTTTGTGGCTCTGCTCGGGCAACTCGGCCCGTTCGTTGATCGCCGAGCGGCTCCTGCGCGCGAAGAGCAAGGGTCGCTTCGCCGCGTTTAGCGCCGGTCTGAAGTCCCTCGGGCGGATCAATCCCCCGGCGACGCGAGTTTTGCGGGATCGCGACGACCTCGACGCGACGGATCTGCGCTCCAAGTCGTGGGGCGAGTTTCGAGGAGAGCGGTTTGATTTTATCATTACGGTTTGTGATCTGGCGAGTGACGCCTGCCGGAGTCGGCCCGAAGCGCGGACCGCGGTGCATTGGGGCTCGCCCGATCCGACGAAAGCCGAGGGTTCGGAAGAAACCCGCTATCGGCGCTTCGTCGAGTTTGCTTCGCAGGTCTCCCGTCGGATCGATCTGATGTGCGCCTTCTCGAACGACCAGCTTCTGCCTTGGACGATACAGGGTATCGGCCGGGAGTTTGCCCTTCAGTCCGCGCCGCGCTTCGCCCTCGCGATCTGAGTCCGGATCTTTCGGAAGGCGGGCCGGGCAGCCCGGGAAAAATACGCTTGAATCATATTCTTGTAGAAGAATATGATTGTGGCGTGGAGCTGATCAAGATCTACGAATGCCTGTGCGACCGGACGCGGTTGCGCCTGCTCAACGTGCTGGCGCAGGGGCCGGTGTGCGTGTGCCACTTCCAGGACGTGCTGGGCGAGCCGCAGGTGAAGATTTCCAAACACCTCGCCTATCTGCGCGAGCGCGGACTCGTCGAATCGGAGCGGCAGGGCAACTGGGTGATCTACGCGCTGCCGAAAAAACCGTCGCGGGAGCTGAAGGCGAATCTCGCGTGTTTGCAGGACTGCACGCGGGAGAACGCGGTGTTCAAGCGCGATCTCGCGCGATTGAAGAAGATCGAGCCTTCGTGCGCGTGGGTGCGGGCGGGCGAGCCGGAAAACGCGCCGGGGCAGTGCCGGTGCTGAATTCGGGCGCATTTTCGACACCGGGCTTTCCATGAAAAAAAC
>JBDNFZ010000728.1:0-6408 GCA_041689555.1 Opitutaceae bacterium
ATAAAAAGTCCGCTCGCGAGCTGATTTGTCACCGGTCGCAGCGCCATCGTCTCTTGAAAACGATTAAACTCCGCTCCGCTTTTATCACCAAACGCACCGCTCGCCAACGCGCCCAGCGAGGCGTGGTTCTGATCATTGATCACTTCGGCGACCGTCTGCAGCGACCCGCGATCTCTCGTGGGAGATTGCGCCGCCGCTTTTTTAAACAACGCACTCCCCCTCTCCGTATTATCCGGCACCAACGCATCGAAACGACTGCTCTTCTCCGGAGTGAGCCCGAGCTTTCGGTAAAAGGGCAAGCAGGTCATCCGCGCCCCGGGGACGATTGAGATTTCGCGTTTGCTGCCGCGCTTGCTCGGAATGGTTTGTCGGAGGAGTTGCCGCTAAAGACAATCGGCCTTCCGGACTCGGCCCGGAATTAGAACCCAACGTGAGTGCGCCCCCGGAAACGGTCGTGTTGGAAAATAGCCCGCGGGTAGTTCGCTCGCACGCACCACGCTGCTCCTCCGCCTTGACCGCGCGTGTTCCGAACCCGCCGCCAATCTTTGCGCCGCATTCAACTGCATCCGCAAACGCTCGCTCTCGTCCCGCGCCTCTGCCGCCACCGCCTCGGCCCGCGAACGCTGCTTCGCTTCGTAAATCCCAAAGCCGGTCGCGACGACAGCGACGCCCATCCTCACCGATGTTTTCAGTGTGCTCATAGAAATTAAGATTCCCGCCATCACCATTCCCCCGGATGAAACTCCCGCCGCCAGTGCCCCTTCAGCCACGCTCGCCGCCGCACTGCCGCCGCGCCACCGAGTAAACCAGATCCACCCGCCGCCGCACCAACTCCGCAAACGCCGCCTCCGAACATTCCCCGGCATAGCGCCTCAGCAATTCAGCATCTTCGATCATGGCGTCTTTGCCCTGATAGCAGGTGCCGAAATCAAAACCGGACAAAATAATTCCACACCACCGCCGGCGTGACCCGCACGATCTCGCCCGTCCAATAATTCCGGCGCAACGCCGCCGCCCAAGTAGGCCGCACGCTCTGCCGCAGCTCCACCCACAGCCGGCACGCTCCCTCTCCGCACCCCGCCACGGCATCCTCCCGAAATTCCTCCCCCGCCCCCCTCCCTCGTTACCGACTCTTCCGTGTCTTCCGTGGGCAACCACTCCGACTTTCGCGTCTATTCGCGTGTTTCGCGGGCACCCTCATCCCTCACCACGCCCCCGCCTCCCGCCTCCTCCGCGCGCCGCGCAGCGAGGCCTTCACCGCCGCTTCAGCAACTCCGCCCGCGCCGTCTCGAGCCGCGCGCGCTCCTTCGCCGTGAGACTGCCGATGCCCGACTGGGCGATCTTGTCCAAAAGTGCGTCGACTTCGCTCGTCGCCTCCGGCGCGAGGGCTCGCGGCTTGACCGGCTCGGACCGCTTTGGCTCGGCGGTTTGCACCGCCGTCGGGACCGGTTCTTTTTTTGGCAGATCCGGCAGCACGCGCAGCTTTGGTTTCTTCTCCAGCCAATCGATACGCGGCAGCGTCAGGTCGAGGAGGCCCTGCTTCCAGCGCACGAAACCGACGGCAAATCCCACCGTCGCCGCCAGCGTGAGCAACCCCGTCCAATCGCGCCGGCTGAGCGCCATCAGCGTGTAGAGCGCGACGAAGATCACCGCCATCCACTTCGCCGGGACGTTGAAAAGCATCATCACGTTCGGATAGATCGCGGCGAACGCCACGAAGAGCGCAAACGCCCCGGTCTCTCCCGAGATCGCCGACGGCAACCACGGCCCCAACGCCGTGAGCAACAACGGCGCGAGCAGATAGAGGCTCCCGTAAAGCGCGAGAAAGGCATTTCGCCCATACACCCGCTCCACTTCGCGCCCGAACCAACCGATCATCGCCATATCGATCACGAATCCGAGACTCGGCCGATTCACCAAACCATAGGTCAGCACCCGCCAGATTTCCCCGCGCAACACCGCCTCGCTCGTGAAGGGCAGCCACGCCAGCAGCGCGTCGGCCTTCACCGCCAGCGCGAGCGTGGTCGCAAACATCGAGGCGACGAATCCCAGCACGACCAAGTGCGCCGCATACACGGGATAGCCCCGCACGTAGGTCACGGGACGGTGGTCGTCGTTTGATTCGTAGGGGTTGAACATGGCTGCGACCGACCACCGTGGCCTCGCGCACCGCGCACGGCAAGTCGCGAGGCAGGGTAATTTTTCGCGCCCCTCCTCAACGGGTCCCGCGCGCCGTCACCGCCCCGCTCCAACCCTCCGCCCCGTAGACCCGGCCGAGCCGCGCCACCGTGCGCCGCACGCTCGCCCGCAGCTCCGCCGGGCCGATCACTTCGGCCGCCGCGCCCCAACCGAGCACCCATTGCTCGACCTCCATGAGCGCACCCAGCCGCAGTTTCAACTCCAGCGCGCCGCCCGGCAGCTCGCGCATTTCCTGCGACTCGTGCCACTCCCGCTCCCGCACCCGCTCGGCCACCGTCGCGTCGAAACGGATCACCACGCGATGGTCGCCCTCGCCCCCGAGCACGCCCAACGCGCTCGCAAAAAACTTCTCCGGGGAAAAATCCTCCGGCCGCGTGAAGGTCGCTTTCGTCTTCTCCACGCCGGCGATGCGCGGCAGCGCAAAGGTCCGCAACGCCGCCCGCTCCTCGTCGAGCCCGACGAGATACCAGGAGTTCTCGCGATTCGCCAGGTGGTAGGGCCGCACGCGCCGCGGCTTGGTCGTCTTCTCGCCCGGCTTGCGGTAGGCGATGACCACTTCCTCGTGCTTCAGCACCGCCGCGCTCAGCGCGTTGAACACCGTGAGGTCCGTCTTCCCGAGCCCGATGTTTTTGAACGACACCGCGCGCAACTCGTCCGCCGGCGAAAACGAAATCTTGTCCCGCAGTCCGCCCGCCAGTTTCCCGAACGCCACCTCGAGCTGATGGTGAAACGGCGTCCCGCGATACTGCTCCAGCGCCCGCTGCGCCACCAGGAGCGCGAGCAGCTCGCCCTCGGTCACGTTGACCGTGGGAAACGCGTTCACCTTCTCCGTGTAGCGATAGGCCTGGATGCCCGCGTCGAACTCGATCGGCAGCTCCAGCCGGTCGCGCATGAACGCGATGTCGCGCACCACGGTTTTCCGCGAGACCTCCAGCGCGTGCATCAGCATCGTGCAGTTGACGAGCGCCCCTCGCCGCAACTCTTCGTGGATCCGCAGCATCCGCTCGAGCGGCGGACGGGACGTTTGGGTGCGGGCGCTCATGATTTCGGCCGGGGCCGCTCCTACGAATCAACGCCCGCACGCCCACGGCAACGCCAGAATTCACCCGCGTCCCGTTTCCTCCGCCCCCGCCGCGACCGAAAAATAATCCGTTTGTTTCGATGCCTGGGCCAGCCAATGTCCCACCCCCTGCGCTAAAGTCGGCGCATGATCTCACTTCCATCTCCCCTCCGCCGCTCCTCCGTCGCCCGCGCCTCCTCCCGCTCCGCCACCGTCGCCCGTCGCCCCCGCCGGGTCCTCTGCTCCGTGCCCCTCGCCCTCACGTGGTCACATGGCGGCATCCTCTTCCGCGTCACCCATTGGCCCGAAGTCCAATTCGAGCGCCTTTACGGCACCGAGTGGATCGCCCTTGCGCCGGCCGCCGAATCCCTCGCCACCGCCGCCAAGACCCTCACTCCGCACGACTGGCAACCCTACCTCGAATTCGTCCCCGTCGCCGTGCGCGAATTCATCGCCCAATTCTCCTTCTCCCGGCTCGAGGCCCTCCAAGTCGCCGCGCGCTGTCCCGCCCTCCTCGCCGAACTCGCCGAGACGCCCGCGCTCACCGCCTTCGTTTCGGCCCACGTCGAACTCCGCGGCACCGCCGCCCCGCGCTGGTCCGAGATCAACGCCGTCCACGACCGCAACGGCCTCCACGGCGTCCTTGAGTGGCTAGGCCTCCCTGCCTCACGTTCGACCCTCGCGATCCTGAAAAACGTCGTGCAGCCCAACCTCCCCCGCCGCTTCCTTGAGCCGCTCCGCCAAATGTTCTGGCAACCGCAGGCTCTCGCCTCGCTCCAAAGCGCCCCCGCCCTCACCGACCGCCAACTCTCCCGCTACCTCCACGTCCTCGCGGCGTGAGTTCCGGTCACCGCTCCGTCCGTCGCACCGCCCGCCGGTCGGTCTCCGAAAATCCGCCGCAGGAGCGAGCTTGCTCGCGATGTTCCGCCTCGGAGATCGCGAACCAAACTGCGCCGCCTTCTCGCTACTCCCGTCCCTTCACCCCCGCCGCCACCTCCCGTTCGCGCGCCTGCACGCTTTCGCGCAACCTCTCGATTTCCCCGCGCAGCCGCACCACCGCCGCGTGATCCGCCCGCAGCCGCGCCAATTCCTCCGGCACTACCTGCTCCGCCGCCCGGCGCCGGTTCTCCTCCCCCATCTGCTCCCACTCCCCTCGCTCCTCCCGCAACAGCGCAATCTGGCCCCGCAACACTTCCGCCTCCCGGCGTTGCAGCCCGAGCGCAGCCCCGCTCACCGACGCCAGCACCACCAAGACTCCCGCGATCCACCGGCTCGTTGTCATCGTCGTGTTCTCCCTCAACGCGCCGGCTCTTTCGACAGGGCGAACACGATGGGAACCTGCAAAACCGTATTCACCGTCCGCCCGCCTTTTGGCCCGCCTCAAACCTCCACTTTCCCACCGCCGCGACCGCCGCCGCCTCCGGCCGCTGTGTATCCTCCGCCGAATTCCCGCCGCTGCCAGACGGCGCGCCCGGTCCCGCCACCACAAACTCCGCCATCCGCACCGCGCCCCCCGCGCCCTTGGGTTCCGGCGCGCCTTTAAGCTTCGCCTTCACCGCCCGCGCGTCGCGCGCCTCCCCGTTCGCGTCGACGCCAAACTCCACGACCACCTCTCCTTTCACGGCCGCGCTGCGCAACTCCGCCGGATACTCCGGTCGCGCTTGGAACGTCGGGCGCGGCTGCCGATCCAGCGTCGCCCGCTCTACCACCGCCGCCCGCGCCGCCGCCTGACGCGCGACCTGCTGCATCCGCCCTTTGAGCGCCACCGTCTCCTCATCGAGCCGATCAAGCTGCGCCCCCTCGTCGCGCAACGCCGCGACCTCGGCCGCCGTGCGCCGCAGCGCGACGTTCTCCGCCCGCGCCACGGCCAAGGTTTGATTTTCCTGCCGCAAGCCCGCGATTTCATCGCTTAGCCCGGCATTGTTCTGTGCCTGCAACACCAAGGCTGTCACACCCGCTACCGCGAGTGCGCCGCTGATCCCGACATGTAGTTTGGTCATACTCATAAAAGTCACCCACGCGCCCGCCCCCGCACCCGCTGCCACGGCTCCACCCCCGGCCAGCGCCGCCCCCGTCACCGTTGCCGCCAGACCCGCCGGCGCCGCCGCCAGCGCCGCCGTCGAAGATTTCACCCCGCGCCGATCCAGCAGCGTCCGCAGTTTATCCACCGCGCGCTCGACGCGCATCCGCGCCGCGTTCTCCCCCAGCCCTAGCCGCGCACCCGCGCCCGCATAGTCGCGTCCCTCGAAAAACCGCAGCAACCCCGCCTCCCGATCCGCGTCGCCCAACTCCGCCAGCGCCTCGTCGAGCACCGGCCGCTTTCGGCTCCAGTCGAGCGCGTCGCCTCCGTCTTCGTGAAGAATTTCCCGCATAAGTTCCGCCTCCGTCTCGCGCACGCGCCGCCGACGCTCCCCGCGCACGAGCTTCGCCGCCGCGTAGCGCGTGCTCGTAAACAGCCATCCCGCCAGCACGCGATGCCGCGCGAGCGCCGCCGCCTTCCGCGCCAGATCGGCAAACACGAGTTGCGTCACGTCCTGCGCGAGATGCGCGTCGCCGTTCACCTGCCGCAGCGCCGCCGAGTAGACGAAATCCACGTGCCGCCGCACGATCTCGGCAAACGCCGCCTCCGCGTGATCCTCGGCGTAGCTGCGGAGCAATTCGGGGTCTTCGGTCGTCATGACGGTTCACCCAATAGCACCCGCCGCCGCACAAATCGCACAAAAAAGTTCCCGCCCCGGACACCCGCCCTTGCGCGCCGCGCCGCCATCGCCAGAGTCCGACCACCTCCCGCAATCGAGAATCAAAAATCCTCAATCGAAAATTCCTTCGCCCATGCCCCGCCCCATCCGCTTCGAGATTCAGGCCGGCGAACCGCTCCGCGCCGTTGCGTTCTACACCGCCGTCTTCGGCTGGGAGTTCACCCGGCTCCGCGGCTCCATGCCCTACTGGCTGATCAAGACCGGACCGGCCACCGAGCCCGGCATCGATGGCGGCCTCCACCCTCGCGTCGGTCCGCCGCCCGAGCCCGACCAAGCGGTGACCGCCTTCCTTTGCACCGTCGACGTCCCGGCGCCCGACGCCGCCGTCGCCCTCGTCAACCCCCACGGCGGAGCGAGCCTCTCGTCCAAGATCCCCTGCCCCGCCGTCGG
>JBDNFZ010000729.1:0-4598 GCA_041689555.1 Opitutaceae bacterium
CAGATCCGGCTCAACGGCGGCGCCAGCATCATCGCCATCGACCCGTGGACCTGCGCCCCCGTGATCCCGCCCGCCCCGAACCCGTGAAAACTTCCCCCCTCCCGCCTTCAGCTTTTCGCCCCGCGTCCGCCAAGTCACCCCGCCTGCGCGCTCAGTCGAAAATCAAGAATCGAGAATCCCAAATTCCTCTCCGCCACTCCGCACTCCGCACTCCCCATTCCGCATTCGCCCGCGCCCGCGCCTTCTCCCTCCTCGAAGTTCTCGTCGCCCTGATGATCTTCGCCCTCGCGGCCGTCGTTCTCGGCGCGACCTACGTCAACGTCCTCAACAGCTACGAGGCCGTCTCCCGGGGCAGCGCCCGCGACGAGGACGTCGCCTTCGCCCGCGCCCAGCTTCTCGCCGAGCCCGACCGTGCCAAGGCCGAGGCCGGCGCCGAATTCGACGCGCCCGAGGGCCGCCGCGTCCGTTGGACCGCCACCCTCGCCAGCACCACGCTCCCCGATCTCTTCGCCGTCACCTTCGTCTGCGAGATCAGCGATTCCGCGAAGGGCGGCGATTCGCAGAAAACCACGCAAACTTTTACCGTCCTCCGCCCCACTTGGTCCGATCCCGTCGAGAAAACCCAGCTCCGGCAGGCCGTCCAAGACCGCATCGCGGAACTTCAAGGGAAGAAAAAATGACCCCTCGCGCCTCGCGCCTCGCGCCTCCCGCCTTCCGTCTCCGGAGCCTCCGCCGCCTCCGGCGCGGACGCGCCGGCGCCTTCACGCTCCTCGAGATTCTTCTCTCCCTCGCCCTCGTCGCGATGCTGCTCGTCGCCATGAACACCTTTGTGTTCTCCATGGGCGAGCTCTGGGGCAAGAATACCGACGTCCGCCTCTTCGAGCAGCACGTCCGCGCCGTCACCCGCGCCCTCGAGCGTGAGCTGCGCGCCGCCACCCTTCCTCCCTCCGCCCGCGCCAACGCCACCCCGGTCGCGGCCCAGGAGGTTCGCCCTTCCGGCGGCGCTTCCGCCGCCTTGCTCACCTTCGACCTCCCGGCCGGCACGCGCCTGCTCTCTTGGCCGGGCCCGCCGCTGCCCGAGGTCGTATGCTCCCTCCAGGTCCGCGAGAAAGACGGCCTCGTCCTCCTCTGGCACTCCCGGCTGGAGACGCGCTTCGACACCGATCCGCCCCGCGAGACCATCCTCACCCCGTTCGTCACCGCGCTCGCCTACGACTATTACGATCCCGCGCTCACCCGCTGGACCACCGAGACGACCCTCAAGCTCGACAACTCCGGCAAACCCACCAACCCCCAGCGCCTCCGCCTGAAGTTCACCCACGGCAAACTCACCCGCGAGACCGTCGTCGCGATCAACTCCACCCCGCAGGCTTTGCCCAACTTCTGAAGCCGCGATGAAGTTTCGTGTTCCCAGTTTCGCGTTTCAGGTTTCGCCCCCGTCACTCACTCGGGCCCGCCGATCCCCCGAGCCAAAACCCAAACCCCGAAACCTCAAACCCGCCCGCGCGCCGCGCGCGTCCGTCCTCGTGATCGTGATGGTCACGCTCATCTTCACCGCGCTCGCCCTCACCGTCTTCCTCGAAAAAGCCGGCAACGATCTCATCGTCGAAGCCCGCGAGGCCGATACCCGTCGTCATCGCCAGGAAGCCTACTCCGCCCTCGAGACCACGCTTGCCGTCCTCGAACAGTTCCGCGTCGCCGGCAACGGTCTCCGCACCGCCGCCGAGGGCTGGGGCGACCCGCTCGCCTTCGCCGGCTACGCGCCCGCCGAGGGCCGCACCGTCGAGGTCGCCTTCGAGGACGAAAGCGGCAAGCTTTCCCTCCCGCAGGTCACCGCCCCCCAGCTCCAGAATCTCTTCATCGCCTGGGGTCTCGTCACCGCCGACGCCGAGAAACTCGCCGACGCTCTCCTCGGCTGGACCAAGCGCAACCACCCCTACGCCACCTCGCTCTCTCCGTCCTACGAGCAGTCCGCCGTGCCCTACGTCGAGCCCCGCCGCTCCCTCCGTTCCTACGGCGAACTCGCCGCCATCGACGTCGCCCGCACCGTCTTCTACGACGAGACCGGTCGGCCCAACGACCTTTACCGCCGGTTCGCCGAGTCCGTTTCGCTCTTCAATTTTCAACGCTCCAACCTCAACGGCGCCCGCCCCGATGTGCTCACCGCCGTCGGTGAGTTTGACGATACTCAGAAACGCCGCCTCGGCGAGTATCTCACCGGCACGGGTTCCTCCGCGTTCACCGGTCCCGGCTGGTTCACCGCCGCCGACGAGGCCCGAAAGTTTCTCGGCCCCACCGGCCGCGCCGGCCAGTTTGGCACCACCATCAGCGCGCTCCGCATCCGCCTCACCGTGCGCGAAGGCCGCTCCGAATATCGCCTCGACGCCGTCGTCACCCCCCAGGGCGGCGGCGCCTCCGCCGTCCTCACGAACGCCACCACCGCCCGGGCCAACGCGACCGACGCGCAGGCCGCCGCGTCCGCCGATGCCGCGCCCGCCCAGCCCGCCGGAACCCCCACGTCCGCCGCCACCGCCGCCGCGCCGCGCCTCAACTACCCTTTCACCATCCTGCAGCTCGTCGAAAACGAGCCGCTCCCGCCGCCTCCCCCGCCCCCCGCGCCCTAAAATAATTCTCGTTCTCTTAATCCTAATCTTTCTCCCTCCGCCTTCTCCGTCGCCTCCGCCGCCCCGTCACTCTCTCACTCTCCCGCGCTCCCGTCCGCACGATTTCCGTTCCCGCCTTCCTGATTTCCCTCTTCCTTTCTCCCCTCCACAACTTTTCCGTCCCGCATGAGCGACTCGCCCTTCAAATTTCTCCGCGCCGGCCCGCCCCCGCCCCGGGTCTGCCTCCTGCCCGACGGGCTGTTCTTCACCCGCGCCATTCCCATCGCCGCCGCGACTCCCGCCGCCGAGGTCGCCGCGCAGGTCGAACTCGCCCTCGAGTCTCTCGCCCCTTTTCCCGTCGCGCAACTCTACCACGGTTACTACCACCCGCCCGGGGCTGACGCCGCCCTCGTCTTCGCCGCCTACCGCCGACGTTTTCCCAACGAGCAGACGGATCTCTGGGCCGATGCCGATCTTGTCGTCCCGGCTTTCGCCGCCCTTCTCGGCGCGCCCCTCGCGCCCGGCACCACCGTCCTCGTCACCCACGCCGAGAGCCTCACCGCGATCCATGCCGAGCCCGTCGGCCCCGCGCGGATTTTCACCGCTCCGATCGCCCCGACGACTGGCGACGCCACGGCCGATGCCGCCGCTCTCGCCGCCGCCAAATCGACCCTCATCGCCACCGTCGGCGGCAGCATCGTCGTCATCGATCTCGCCGCGCTCCCGGCCGCGCTCCCGGCCGCCCGCGACGGCGAGTTTGCCTTTGCCGCCGGCGATCTCGCCTCGCGGCTTCCGGCCGCCACCGCCGCGGCCCTCGATGTCCGCGACAAGGCCGATCTCGCCGATCGTCGTCGCGGGCTCGCGCGCGACCTCCTGTTCTGGCGCGTCGCCGTCGGCTGCGTCCTCGCGCTCGGCCTGCTCGGCGTCGGCGAACTCGGCCTCGGTCTCGGCCGCGGGCTCTGGGGGAAGTCCCGCCAACTCCAGGTCGCCGCGCAAAAACCCACCGTCGACAAGATCATGAACGCCCAGGCCCTCGCCACCCGCATCGAGGACCTCGCGACGAAACGCCTCCTCCCGATGGAGATGATCTCCCTCGTGGCCGCCAAGATTCCCGGCAACATCCGCTTCTCCCGCGTCGCCACCGAAGCCCGCGAACTCGAACGCGTCGTCATCGATGCCCGCACCGACAACAGCGGCGAGATCACGCTTTTCAAGACCGCCCTCGAGGCCCTGCCCGAGGTCGCCTCCGTCGAGATCAGCGGCCAGCGCACCGCCTCCTCCACGACCAACTTCACCGTCACCACCACCTTCAAACCCGGCGCCGTCAAGCCGGCCGCCGCGCCATGATCCGCACCCTTCGCGCCCTCTTTCTCGCCCGGCTCCTCCGCGAGAAACTGCTCCTCGTCGCCTTCGCCGTCCTCGGCGTCGCGATGTGGTTCTCCGGCTTCAGCACCCGCGCCGGCGTCTTCTGGCGCGAGCAACGCAGCACCACCCTCACGCTTGCCGAGCAGAAGCAATGGCTCGTCAACCGCACGGTCATCGAGGAGTCCGCGCGCAAATCCGCCGGCCGGCTCGATGCCGCCCGCACCCTCGACGCGACCCGCCTCTACGCCGAGGTGGAAAAGATGGCCCGCGACGCCGGCGTCACCCCCGGCCTCGGCGACCAGCGCGACGTCGTCGGCGACCAGTTCGCCGTCCACTCGCTTCAGGTCACCATCACCAAAGTCGAGTGGGAGGCCTTGAAGAAATTCTACCTCAACCTTCAGGCGCGCTCACCCTACATCAACATCGAGCAGATGGCCCTCTCCGCTCCCCCCGCCGGCTCCCCGCTTACCGCCACGCTCCGCGTCTCCTCCGTCGCGGTCGGCAAGTAGGAGCAACTTTATTTGCGATCCGCGCCACGCCCCCGCCGCCCGGAAAAATCAAAATCCAAAAGAGCCGGCGCCCAATAATTCCGCACCCGCGTCCCCCCCCCCCAACCCCCCCCCCCCCCCC
>JBDNFZ010000730.1:0-3466 GCA_041689555.1 Opitutaceae bacterium
GAAGAACGCCGTCGTGCGGTCGAGGTTCATCAGCTTGCCTTTGCCCGTCAGGAAAAAGGACCGGCCCCACCACCCGCGGATGAGGAGCAGCACGACCGGCTGGATGAGGTTGCCGACGGTGGCGGGCACGCCGGCGAGTTTGTTGTAGATCGCCGCGAGGTTGATGCGGGTGAGATGCACGCCCGCCGATATTTATGCCCGGGAAAAACGAAATTTTTAAGGGCGGCAAAACCAGCCGAGCTCCATCCAATGGGCGAACCATGCCCGCACTTGCTCGGGTCGGACGCGCTTCCCCGCGGCGGCGACCGCCGCCGCGAGCGGTCGCCCCTCCTGCAGCGCCGACAAAATCAAAAAGGCGGGACGCCCGAGCCGCTTGTAATAGAGCTGGTTGTCGAGCCGGTGCGCCGCGAGGTAGGTGCGTCCGCGCGGCGGCGCGGTGATGCGCTTCAGGCGGGCGCGGCGCGTGGCGGTCTCGCTCGTGTTGCTCGCCGCGTCCCGCAGCGCCTCGCGGTGCTTCACCGCCAGCACATAGTCGTCCACCGGGTGATTCAGCGCCAGCAGGGTGAGATAGGGTTGGAGCGCGAGCCGCAGTTTCGTCGGCCGGGTCCGCGCGATCTCCGCCGCTTCCACTCTCGGGCGCGAGCCGCCGTCGAACGCGAGCGTCTGCGCCCATTCGAAACGGGCCACATCGAGCGCGAGCGCCGTCCGCGACGCCGTGAGTTCGGGCGCTTCCGCGATGAAGGCCGCGAGCCGCGAGGACAGATCGCGCAGGGTGAACGACCGCGACGGATACTTCGCGAGATACGTCTCGCAGAGCTTCAGGAATTTTTTATCCCCGAGCAACGCCCGCAGTCCGGGATTATCGTCGTAAAACGCATCGATGATCCGAAACCAATACATCCGGTTGTAGAGCTGCAGCCGCTCGAACGCCGTGAGCCGGTCGTTGGGTTTGATGAATTCCCCCACGACGTCCGCCATCGGCCTGCCGTCGGTCCACGTCGTTTGCATGCCGCTTTTCGCGGTGAGCGGGCGGACCAAGACGTGGGTCATCAACCGTTGGAGTTTCACCACATCGTTCGTCGTCGCCAGTCGGCGCGGCGCGTGGACGGGCGCGGGCTTGAGCCCGACCGGACCCACCGGCGCCGTTCCTGCGATTGGCCGCGCGCGACTCATTTCTTTTTCCGCGCCTGCTTCGCGTCGGCGATGAATTCGTTGGCCTTGAGCGCCTCGTCGTGGACCTCGTCGAAGGACGGAATCTTGTCGTCCCATTCGAGCAGCGTCGCCGTCACACCGCAGAGCCGTGTGGCGTGGGCATAGAGTTTCCACACCGGGTCGAGCACGGGATGATCGTGGGTATCGAGGATGTATTTTTCGAATTTCGTGTGACCCGCCACGTGCATCTGGCCCACGCGATGGTGCGGCACGCCGTTGATGTAGGCGTAGGGATCGAAATCGTGGTTCTGCGCGGAGACGTAGATATTGTTCACATCGAGGAGAATTCCGCAGTCGGCGCGCTCGACGACCTCGGAGAGAAATTCCCACTCCGTCATCTCGGAGACGTGATACTCGGCGTAGCTGGAGACATTTTCCACGCAGATGGGCACCTCGAGAAAGTCGCGCACCTGGCGGATCTTCTCCGCCGTGCGGCGCGCCGAGGCGAAGGTGTAGGGCATCGGCAGCAGGTCGTGCGTATAGGTGCCGTCGACACTGCCCCAGCAGAGGTGGTCGGAAAGCCACGGGGTCTTCGTGCGTTTCACGAGGGCCTTGAGCTTCTTCAGGTGCGTGCGGTCGACCTTGTCGGCGGAGCCGAAATACATCGAGACGCCGTGCTGCACGACCCGGTATTGCTCCATGATCCGGTCGAGCACCTCCAGCGGGCGGCCGCCGTCGACCATGAAGTTTTCCGAGATGATCTCGAACCAATCGACCGTCGGCTTCTCGGCGAGGATGTGCCGGTAGTGCGGCACCCGCAGGCCGATGCCGATGCCGTAGTCGGTCTGGCCGTTAAATGCGTTCGCGGGCATGGGGAGAAAGCTGGGCAAAAAAAACGCGGCCGACAAGAGCGTCGGCCGCGATCCTTCGAAATCAAAGTTTAGGCCTTGGGCTTCGCGTCCGGCTTCTTGTCGGTCTTCATCGCGGTCGAGCAGCCGCCCTTGCCCTTGCAGGAATTCTTGCCCTTGCAGCCGTTGTCGCTCGTGCCGCAGCCGCCGGAGCCCTTGCAGCTGTTCTTTCCTTTGCAATCATGGGTGGCCTTGGCGTCTTTCTTCGCCTCGGGCTTCCCGGCATCGGCGGGAGCCGCTTGGGTGCGGGAGGTAAGAGCGCCGGCGTAAAGACCGGCGATGGCGGCGGTCGTGATGAGGAGACGGGTGGACTTGTTCATTTAGGGACTGAGTTTTTTTGGATTGAGAACCGGGCGGTTCCGGCGACGGCCAGTCGTCTCGGTTCGGGGATGAGAGGGCCTATGCCCGAAAACTATTCCCGGCGATGGCTAAATTTTTTCCGGGTTGGGCGGAACGGACCCGCGGTGGAGCGCCTTGACCCCAAGGCGCCGGTCGCGAGCACTCTCCAAAAAACAGGCGGCGGAGAAGCGCGTTGAGGTCAACGCGCATCACCTCACACCACCCGGTCCGTCATCGCGCCGCGTTCGCCGCGTTCGAAGGCGGCGAGATTCGCGAGGAAATGCCGCACGATCGTCTCGTCCTGGTCGTGCCGCCCGCCCGCCGTGTGCGGCGTGATGTAACAGTTCGGCGTCGTCCAGAGTTCGTGTTCGGGCGGCAGCGGCTCGGGCTCTGTGACATCGAGATAAGCCGCGGCCAATTTGCCGGAGCGCAACGCCTCGGCCAGCGCCGGCTGGTCCACCGTCGACCCGCGCCCGACGTTGTAGAATTTCGCCGTCGGTCGGCAGCAGGCGAGACGGCGGGCGTTGACGTAGAGTTCCGTGGCGGGGTTGGCCGGGAGGATGTTGATGACGTGGTCCGCCAGCGGCAGCACGCGCGTGAGCTCGGTCTCCGGCACGATCCGCACCCCGGGCTCGCTGTGGGTCTGACGGCGCAGAGCGTAGAGGGTCATCCCGAAGGGCGCGAGCAACGTCGCGAGCCGCCGGCCGATGGCCCCGAAGCCCAGCAGCACCGCCGTCTGTCCGGTGAGGAGCCGGGAATCGTAGCGACGCTCCGCATAATGCCAGGACCGGTCGGTGATTTGGTCGCGATGCGAGGGCAGCAGTTGCCTCCCGAATGCCAGCATCATCGCGAGCACATGCTGCGCGCAGGGATCGGCGAAGACCGCGGAGGCGTTGGTGAAGGTCGCGCCGCGCGCGCGTAACCCCTCGAGAAACTCCGGCGTGTCGTAGCGCGTGTAACCCGCCGTCGAGACTTCGACCCATTTGACGTTGGCATAGCGCAGGCAGTCCGCCGGGTCGGGCTGGCCGAACGCGATATCCGCCGATGCCAGCGCCGTGTCCGTCTGC
>JBDNFZ010000731.1:0-4588 GCA_041689555.1 Opitutaceae bacterium
GCGGCCTACGGGTTCCGCGAGTGGTAAACCCAGACCGGAAAGCCGTGAGGCCGGCGCGCTTGCGCGGGCTCCGGAAGCAGCACGGGCGCACGCTGGCGCTCTGTCCTAAAGCCGGCTGATGTTCCGAAAGGCGCTAAATCCTCGAACCAAATACCACCGTAGGAAAATGAGAGCGCGGTTCCGAGCCGCTCGCCTTCTCTCCGTTTCCTCCGCTATCTCCTGCTAAAAATATCCCCACCCATGCCCCTTCGCCCAATCGCACTCCTCGCGTTCCTCGCCCTTTCTTTCACCTCGCTCCGCGCCGCCACCCCGCCGCCCAATATCGTCCTGATCATTTCCGACGATCATCTCTGGAGCGACTACGGCTTCATGGGCCACCCCACCGTCCGGACGCCCCACCTCGACCGCCTCGCCCGCGAGAGCCTTACTTTCAAGCGCGGTTACGACGTCAGCAGCCTCTGCTGCCCCAGCCTCGCGACGATGATCACCGGCAAGTATCCGCACCAGCACAAGGTCACCGGCAACGACCCGCCTATTCCCGCCGGGATGACGCCGGCCGCCTTTAGAAACAGTCCCGCCTTCGACGCGGGCCGCGAGGTGATGAGCCGCCAGTTGACCGAGGCCGGCACCCTGCCGACCCTCTTGAAAGAAAAAGGCTACCTCAGCCTGCAAACCGGCAAATGGTGGCAGAAGCATTACACCAACGGCGGCTTCACCCATGGCATGACCCAAGGCGGCCGCCATGGCGACGTCGGCCTCGAGATCGGCCGCAAGACCATGCAGCCCATCTACGACTTCATCGCCGGGGCGCGCACCGAAAAAAAGCCTTTCCTCGTCTGGTATGCGCCCTTGCTGCCGCACGATCCGCACACGCCGCCCGAGCGTCTCCTCGCCAAATACCGCGACAAAACCCCGAGCCTCCCCATCGCGAAATACTGGTCCATGATCGAGTGGTTCGACGAAACCTGCGGCGAACTCATCAAACACATCGACGACGCCGGCCTGAAGGAAAACACGATCTTCGTCTACCTCTCCGACAACGGCTGGATCACGCACCCCGTCACCGGTCGCTACGACGTGAAATCGAAACAGACCCAATACGACGGCGGCCTCCGCACGCCGATCATGGTCCGCTGGCCCGGCACCGTGAAGCCGGCGATGTCCCCCGACCTCGCCCAAGCCACCGATCTCGTCCCCACACTCCTCGCCGCCGCCGGCCTCACCCCCGCAAAAAACCTCCCCGGCATCAATCTCCTCGATCCGGTCGCCGTCGCCGCGCGCAAAACGATCTACGGCGAATGCTTCACCCACAATTCCCTCGATCTCGAAAACCCCGCCGCGAGCCTCCGCTGGCGCTGGCTGATCGACGGCCACACCAAGCTCATCGTCCCCGACGCCAAGAACCAGCCCACCGACCTCGTCGAACTCTACGACCTCGCCGTCGATCCCACCGAGGAAAACAACCTCGCCGCGGTCCGTCCCGAAAAAGTTAAAATTCTCACCGCCGCGCTCGACGCCCGCTGGAAACCCTGAACCTTTGTTCTTCCCGTTTCGTCCCCCCGTTTCTCCCCCTATGCAATCGCGTTTCCTTCCGTCCCCGCTCGCCCTGCTCGTTCTCTTCATCGCGGGTGCCGCCGTGCTCTCCGCCCAAGCTCCCAAGCAGAAACGCGCCCCCGTCGTCGAACCCGATTTCGCGCCCGAGCCCGCCACCATTCAAGTCGCCGCCGGCTTCAAGGTGGAACTCCTCTACACCGTGCCGAAGACCGACCAAGGCTCCTGGGTCGGCCTCGCGACCGATCCCAAGGGCCGCCTCCTCGCCTGCGACCAATACGGCGACATCTACCGCCTCACCGTCCCGCCCCTCGGCACCGCTACGGGCACGAAGGTCGAGAAACTCGCCATCACCCTCCCCGATGTCCCCGGCGCTTCCGTGCCCAAGCGCGCCCTCGGCCCCGATGGCAAGCCGCCTTCCGTCGGTGCCCACGGCCTGCTCTATGCCTTCGACAGTCTCTACGTGATGGTCGACGAGCTCCCCGGCAAACAGGGCCTCTGGCGCCTCCGCGACACCGACGGCGACGATCGGTTCGACGAGGCCAAATTCCTCCGCCCCATGAACGGCAGCGGCGAGCACGGCCCGCATTCCCTCGCGCTCTCGCCCGACGGCAAGTCCATCTACTTCGCCAACGGCAACCACACCGATCTCCCCGCGAAATGGGAAAAATCCCGCTCCCTCGGCTGGGGCGAAGACCACCTCCTCCCGCGCATGTGGGACGCCCGCGGCCACGCCAAAGGCAAGCTCGCCCCCGGCGGCTACATCGGCCGCACCGATCCCGACGGCAAGGAAATCGAAATTTTCACCATCGGCTTCCGCAACCAGTTCGACCTCTCCTTCGACCAAAACGGCGAACTCTTCACCTACGACTCCGATATGGAGTGGGACCTCGGCTCCCCGTGGTATATGCCCACCCGCATCAACCACGCGGTGGGCGGCGGCGACTTCGGCTGGCGCAGCGGTGCCGGCCGCTGGCCCGAGTATTACGCCGACAGCCTCCCGACCACCCTCGACATCGGGCCCGGTTCGCCCACCGGCACCGTCTTCGGCACCGGCGCGAAGTTCCCCGCCAAATACCAACGCGCCCTTTTCGCCGCCGATTGGACCTACGGCACGCTCTACGCCGTCCACCTCATGCCCGACGGTGCCAGCTTCCGCGGCGAGAAAGAGGAATTCCTCTCCGGTAAACCGCTTCCCCTTACCGATCTCGTGATCAACCCGGCAGACGGCGCGATGTATTTCGCCGTCGGCGGCCGCCGCACGCAGTCCGCCGTATATCGCGTCACCTATGTCGGCACCGAGAGCACCGCTCCGGTCGCTGCGCTCGCGCCCACGCCCGAAGCCAAGCTTCGCCACCAACTCGAAGCCCTCCACGGCGTCGGCACCCCCGCGACCGCGCTCGACACCGCGTGGCCGCACCTCGCCAGCCCGGATCGTTTCATCCGCTTCGCCGCCCGCGTCGCCGTCGAGCGCCAGCCCGCCGCGCTCTGGGCCGAGCGCGCCCTCGCGGAGAAAAATCCTCAATCCGCCATCGAGGCGCTTATCGCGCTCGCTCGCGTCGGCGACAAATCCCTCCAGCCCCGCCTCCTCGCCGCGCTCGGCCGCCTCGACTATACCGCGCAGCCCGCCGCGCTGCACCTGCCGCTCCTCCGCGCCTGGCAACTCGCCTTCACCCGCATGGGCAAACCCGATGCCGCCACCTGCGCCGGCCTCGCGGCCAAGCTCGACCCGCTCTTTCCGCAGGCCGATCCGCTCGCGAACCGCGAACTTGCGGCGCTCCTCATCTACCTCGATTCCCCCACGATCGTCGGAAAAATCGTCCCGCTCCTCGCCGTCGCCGAGCGCCCCGGTTCCGCTCCCGAAGAGCTGGCCAGCCGGGACCTGCTCGCCCGCAACGATCGCTACGGCGGCGCGGTGAAAGCCACCACCCAAGCCCGCCCCGATCGCCAGCAGATCGCCTACGCCTACGACCTGCGCAACGCCACCGCCGGTTGGACGCCCGCGCTGCAGCGCGAATTCTTCTCTTGGTTTCCCCGCACCTACAACTGGAAGGGCGGCGCCAGCTTCCCCGGTTTCCTGAAGAACATCCGCACCGAGTCCCTCGCCAAGGTCGCCGACCCCGTGCAGCGCCTGGCCCTCGACGATCTCTCGAAGATTCCCGTCCACACCTACGCCGCCGGAGCCGTCAGCCCCAAAGGCCCGGGCCGCACCTACACGCTCGACGAAGCGGTCGCGCTCTTCCCCGCCAAACTCACCGGCCGCGACTTCGCGCAGGGCAAGGCGATGTTCACCGCCACCGCTTGCTTGGTGTGCCATCGCTTCAACGACGAAGGCTCGGGCATCGGCCCCGACATCTCCGGCGCCGGTAACCGCTACTCGGTGCGCGACATGCTCGAGAACATCATCGAACCCTCCAAAGTCATCAGCGACCAATACGGCGCCGAGATTTTGGAGATGATCGAAGGCGACCCGATTATCGGCCGCGTCGTCGGCGAAGAGAAGAGCCGCTATCTCGTGATGACGAATCCCTTCGCCCCCGACGAAGTCTCGCGCCCCGAAATCTCGAAAGTGAAATCCCGCAAACCCTACAACGTCTCGATGATGCCCCCCGGCCTCATCAACGCGCTGAACCCCGAGGAGCTAAAGGACCTGATGGCCTACATGCTCAGCGGCGGCAAAGCCGACGACCCGATGTTCGCGAAAAAACTCGGCGCCCGCTGATCCCGAAAGAGTGCCGTGCTTTCCGCGCACGGCCTTTAGACGCCGGCACCCGAACCCCTGCATCGGTCACCTGTGCGCAAGGTAGGAGCAAATTTATTTGCGAACCACGCCTGCGCCCGCATCTGCAAAGCTTCCGCCCTGCTCGACCTGCTTGGAAACCTGCTCGCGATGGCGCCTAGCGCTGCGCGGGCGGCCGTTGCACGCGGCGCTACTGAAGCCTATGAAGCCGGCCCAAATTTCCCCGTCCATTCGGATCGCAAATAAATTTGCTCCTACCCGTGTTTCCTCGTTCCACCGGAATCGTCGGATTTTATA
>JBDNFZ010000732.1:0-2078 GCA_041689555.1 Opitutaceae bacterium
CGCCGCGGAGCTTTTTGACGGTGGCGAGGGCGAGCTGGATGTCGGCCTCGTTGGTGCCGGCGAGGATGATGTTGTGGGCGTCGTGGCCGACGGAGCTGGCGACGGCGCCGGCGGTGAGGTTGAAATCTTGGAGCAGGCCGTGGGCGACGGCGCCGGACTTGCCGTGGCGCTCGACGATGGTGACGAAGCAGAGCCGGTGTTGCTGGAAGAGATCGGTCCACGTTTCGCCGGGCTTGGGCGCGAGGGCGATTTTTTCGTGGAAAAGGATAATCCCGGGGAGGGCGGTGCGGATGGCGTTGGTGGTGACGGGTGTGGTGGGGAGCGCGGGGGTGAGCGTGAGTTTTTTTGCGGGGAGTTTGACCGTTTTGTAGGCGGCGCTCGGGTAGCGGTAGCGTTGGGAGAGGGCGCGGTCGAGGAGCGGGGTGATTTTGCGATTTTTGACGACGAGTTCGCCGCCATACCACGTGCACTGCGGCACGAGGGCGTCGTTGAGCAGGACGATATCGGCGCGGCGCGCGGGGGCGAGGCCGCCGATCTCGCCGTCCATGCCGTAGCGGGTGGCGGGATGGAGCGAACCCATGCTCCACGCGGTGGTGGGCTTGATGCCGGCGCCGACGGCTTGGCGGGTGACCCAATCGAGGCCGAAGAGGAAGAGGTCGTCGGCGTCGCGGTCATCGGTGCAGACACAGACGCGCTTGGGATTCGCGCCGAGTTCGGTAATGGCCTTGATAGCGTGGGGGAGCGAATGCCATGGGGTGGTAGGCGGGCCGCCGCGGAGGAAGACCCAGACGCCGGCTTCGAGGAAATCGTCGGCGATGTCGCGGTCGATGGCCTCGTGGGTGTCGGTGATGCCGCTGGCGGCGCCGGCGGTGACGAACTCGCGGCCGTAGATGTGGCCGCAGATGGGACGGCCGCGTTTGAGGGCGGCGGCCATGATGGCGTGGCTGCGCGGATCGCCCATGGCGACTTGGACGAAATCCATTTTCTCGCCGAGGGCGACGGCCTCGGGGTAGCGGTCGAAGAGCTTGCCGATTTTCTGCGCGGTGAGGTCGCCGCCGGCGGTTTCAAATTGCCGCGAGGTGGCGGGGACGGTGCTGGGAACGGTGAGAAAAATCGAGAGCGGGGCCTGGCGGGCGTCGGCGAGCATCCACTCGATGCCGGCGGCGTCGCAGACGTTGCCGATCTCGTGGCTATCGCAAAAGATGGTGGTGGTGCCGTTGAGCAGGGCGCCCTCGGCGTAGGCGCAGGCGGTCATCATCGAGCTCTCGATGTGGATGTGCGGATCGACGAGACCGGGGGCGAGGATGCCGCCGGCGGCGTCGAAGAATTTTGCGCCGGGAAGCTTGGGAAAGATTTGTTTTGCGGTGCCGGCGGGCTTCACGGCGGCGATGCGGCCGGCCTTGATCCATATCTCGCGGTCGGTGTGGAAACGCTCGGTGTAGGTGGAGAGGAGGCGGGCGCCGGTAAGGACGAGATCGGGGGCCTCGCGGCCCATGGCGACGGCGGCGAGGGTGCGGGTGAGCGTGTGGAGCGGGGCGACGGAGAAGCGGGTGAGGGACATGGGAGGCGGGGAGGAGGAAGTTGAGAGCTGAGAGCTGAGAGATCGGAATCGGAGTTAGGAGATCGGGCGGCGGTTGAGGACCAAGGTGAGCGGGAGCAAGAGCAGGGCGAGGGCCAAGGCGGTGAGGGCGATGAGATGGCCGTTCTTGGTGAGTTGCCAGGCCCAGTAGGAGCCGGTGGCCATTTCGACGGGTGCGGAGAACGCGAGCCAGCGGGCGGCGTCGGGGGCGCGGGCGTAGATCACGAAAGCTTTGGAGGGCGCGCGGACGTAGGCGGCGCGCCAGGTGTTGCCGGGGACTTTATCCGGGACAACGGAGGCGAGCACCGCGCCCGTGGCGGCGCGCAGTTCGAGAACGGTATCGGGAGCGCCGACGAAGCCGGCGGTCTCGAATTTCAGCCACGCGCCCAGAGGCGCTCGGAGAGGGGTGCTGGTGAACTCGCGGGGGCCGGGCGCAACATCGGCGGCGAAAGAGCCCCAGGTGGAGCGATAAACGAGCGGCGGGGCCGAGGGGGCGAGA
>JBDNFZ010000733.1:0-3758 GCA_041689555.1 Opitutaceae bacterium
GATAGGTATTTCTCTGCGGTCCCTCCCGGCTCTGCGGTGTAAACTCCGGTTATGCGTTTTGCGGGCGACGCCAAATCCGAGATCGGAATTACACCGCAGAGACGGGAAGGGGGCGCAGAGGTCCGGCGATAGGTATTTCTCTGCGGTCCCTCCCGGCTCTGCGGTGTAAACTCCGGATGCTGGCTCTGCAGGCGACTTCAAATCGGAGATCGGAATTACACCGCAGAGACGGGAAGGGGCGCAGAGGCGTGGCCATTTTGCCGGGGTTGGGCGGGCCGGGAGCGGAGCTGAGTTCGGAAGAGCGGCACGAGCGTCGTGGCGGGTGACAGGAATCTACCCACCGAAGGCGCGGCGGACGTAGGCGAAGATCTCGGAACCGCCGAGGGCGAGGAGGACGAAGAAGGCGACGCTCGCGAGGAACATCGCGCATCCGGCCAGGTAGCAGGCACCGTCGCGGGTGAGGGCCGCAGCGGCGAAGAGCAGGACCGTCCAGCCGGGGAAGCCGTTGCTAAACGGCACGGGCAGAGGCAAGACCAGCAACAGGCCGGAGAGGGCGATGATGACGCCGGCGAGTTGTCCGAAGACGGCGCGGGAGTGGAGAAAACCGAGACGCGGGCGCAGGAAGCGCTCGAGGAAGCGCACGATACGACTGGCTGCGGCGAGGACTTTGGGGAGGAAGCCGGCGGGCAGGGCGCGGGCGAGGAGTTTTTCGGGCAACCAAGGGGCGCGACCCAGGGCGAGGCGCACGCCGATGACGGCGACGACAAGACCGAAAGGGATGGAGAAGCCGGGAAGCGGAACCGGGGTGAGGAACGGCAGTGCGATCAGGATCAGGAGCAGGTTGATACCGCGTCCCTGAGTGGCGGCGAAAAGATCCCCGACCAGCACGGGCTGTTCCCCGAAGCGCGCGGCGAGCGCGGCGAGCTCCGCCGAGAAAGGGGCGGCCGGCGGGGCCGGTGCCGGTGCGGCGGGCGGAAGCGGGGTCATGGAATCGGGATCATGCGAAATAGGGTCGGGGGATGACCAGAAAAAGGGACGGAAATTTGAGAATCGAAAGCGAGGCCGGGGCGGGTAAGACCGTCGGCAAGATAGGTTCGGCCGGCAGGTGAGGTCCGCGCGGGCGGAGGAAATCTGCAAAATCGCACACGGCGCAGGCGGGGGGGGTGAGGGGAGGGCGGACTGAAGTCCGCCCTACTTTTGCGGGGCGCGGGGAGGTGCGACGGGTGGACCATTTAAACCGACGGCAGGCGAGACTCTCGTCCTGCCGGCCGGGGAACGGCGTCTTGACTCGGTTCGTTGCGATGGGTCCATGCGCTCTCCAGCGCGGCGAATCCTCGAAGACCCCACGAGATTCGCGCCGCGCCCGACGCGCGAACCGACTCGGCATACTGCCGCCGCGATTTTAGGGAACCTCCGGTCTTGCGACCGTTCAGTCGCGTCGAGCGCAGGCGCGCCGGTTTGGCGCCGCCAGAAGTCATCCCGCGAATACCCGAAAATTTCCCACCATGCACAACCGTCTTAAACTTCGCCCTACCGGTCCGGCCCCGAGGTTCCTGATGTCAGGGCTTTTGCTTTTTTACGTGGCTGTTGCGATTAAGGCGGAGTCCCGCGCTCAGGAAACGCCGTCGCCGCAGCCCGCGATACGGTCGCAATCCCGACCAGCGGATTCCCCCGGCGCGTCCGGCAGCGGAGCTAGGGCCGAAGGTGACGCGGCCATGCCCGCAACTGATCACGGCGGAATGAAAATGGGGGTGAGTCATGAGGGCATGGCCATGCCGGCGGGAGACGAAATGAAAATGTCCTTCGGGCCGCTACCGGACTCGCGCGACGCATCGGGCACCGCGTGGCAGCCCGACGCGACACCGATGCACGCCCATCACTCGATGCTCGGCGACTGGGCGCTGATGACGCACTACAACGCGTTCCTCGCCTACGACAATCAGTCCGGACGGCGCGGCGACGAGCAGCTGAATTCGATCAACTGGCTTATGCTGATGGCGAGCCGGCGGAAGGACGCGAACGATCTCATGTTGCGGGCGATGTTCTCGCTGGAACCCTGGACGACGACCGCGAAGGGCTACCCGCTGCTTTTCCAATCGGGCGAAGCGTTTGAAGGAAGAGCACTCGTCGACCGGCAGCATCCCCACGACCTCTTCATGGAAGTGGCCGCGCGCTATCGCCGGCTGCTTCCCGAAGAAAGCGTATTTTCCCTCTATGTCGCGCCGGCGGGCGAACCGGCACTCGGTCCGCCGGCCTTCCCGCACCGCATGTCGGCGATGGACAACCCCGCAGCCCCCATCAGCCATCACTGGCTCGACTCCACGCATATTTCCTTCGGAGTGCTGACGGCCGGGGTCGCCCGGAAGACGTGGCAGATCGAAGGATCGTATTTCAACGGACGTGAACCGGACGAGGATCGCCTGGGCATCGATCTGAGTCCGCTCGATTCGTATTCGGGTCGCTTCACGTGGAATCCCGACGAATCGCTCAGCGCGCAGATTTCCCACGGGTATTTGAAAACGCCGGAGGAGTTGCACCCCGAAGAGCATCTGCGGCGGACGAGCGCATCGGTGATTCACCTCATGAAATTGCCGGGGAAAACCCATCTGGCGACCACCCTCGCGTGGGGGCGAAACGACCACGGCCACGGAGCCACCGATGCGTTCTTGATCGAGCCGAGCTATATGGCGGAAAAATTTTCGATCTTCGGTCGCGCGGAACACGTCGAGAAGCGGGGTGAAGAATTGAACCTGTTGCCTGATGACCGAAAGATTCCGGTGAAGCAGGTCACGCTGGGTGCGACGCACGAGCTCGTCCACGGCAAGCCGTGGCAACTCGCGCTCGGCGGCTCCGTGACGTATTCGTTTATGCCCCGCGACCTCGACGCCGTGTATGGACGGCGGCCGATCGGGGTTTGGCTTTTCCTTCGCCTCCGTCCGGGGGCGATGAAGCACTAACCCGCGAGCCCACCAGGCCCGCAAAACCCGGAGAAAAAAGAAACGTCCTGCGAAAACTACGAAGATTGCATCGAAGCCTGCCACCGATGCATGGAAGCCTGCGAACACTGAGCGACCGCGTGCCTGCACGAAGAGAACGTCAAAATGATGGTCCGCTGCATCGAGCTGGATCGCAGTTGCGCCGACCTCTGCTCGTTCGCCGTGCGCGAAATGGCCCGCGGCTCGCAGTTTGCCAAACGCGTCTGTCAGCTTTGCGCCGAAGTCTGCGACGCGTGCGGCGAGGAGTGCGCGAAGCATAAGATGGATCATTGCCAGGAGTGCGCCGAGGCGTGCCGCACATGCGCCGAAGCCTGCCGCAAAATGGCGGGGGAAGGCTCGTCGCCTTCCGCCGCTACGGACCTCCCGCTGCATCCCTCACGCGCTTGAAACAAACCACCGCGCCCGGTCGCACATGCAGACCGGGCTCCCGGTGGAGAGAAGTCCGACAGTTCCTGTTCGAGCATCTACAATGTCGCCGCGACAACGAAGCATACGAGGTCGGTGAAGCGGGTTTTTCACCGGGAGTTCCCGGAGATCCGTGACGGTGCGCGCGACGACGCTCCAGCGGCGCGCCGCAGTCGGGTTGGCGGCCGCGCTGTTGGCGGAGAAGGAAGACATCGACGACCTTGCCACCCGACAGCGCTGCGAAGCCCGGCGCACGGACATCAAACTCTTCGTGAAGTTGCCGTGGTGGTTTACGGTCGAGGCGCCGGTGGGGAGCTACAATCCCGACTGGGCGATCGTGAAGGAAGTGCCGGGCGA
>JBDNFZ010000734.1:0-2765 GCA_041689555.1 Opitutaceae bacterium
GGTTTGCCGCAGCGGAGGGCGACGTCATACCACTTGTCGGAGAAGGCGCCGTTCATGCAATTGAGCACCTTTTTTTGGCAGACGTTGCGCAGGGCGCCCTCCATGATCCCCCAGGCCGAGCTAGTCGAGAGGTAGACGGGGTCCTTGGTGGCGGCGAGGGCTTGGAGGCCGGGCTGGATGGAATTGTAGAGCGCCACGAAGTCGGTGCTGCGGTGACCGATCATGGGCTGCGCCATGGCGCGGAGCGTTTTTTCCGAGACGGCGACGGGGCCGGGGATGAAGAGTTTGTAGCTCATAAAAGTAGGCGTGAAGGCGCTCCGAAAACTGTTTACGCACCCTAGCCCGTCAACCTTCATCGCCATTATCACCGTCCCTATCCAGCACCCATGCCGCTGCACTGGCTGAAGAAGAAATTCCGCACGTTCGAGCTCTACACCGTCGATATCGTGCTCGGGCGGCGCGCGGACGCGGGGGCGACGGTTTACGGGGTCTTTTTGCAGGTGCTCTCGTGGCTGTTCAACGGCATCGTGCAGACGCGGGTCTGGCTTTACCGGCACCGGGTGTTGCACGACCATCCGCTCGGCTGCCTCGTCGTGGTGGTGGGCAACCTCACGGTGGGCGGAACGGGGAAGACGCCGGTGGTGGAAAAATTTGCGCGGGCGCTCCATGAGCGCGGCCGAAAAGTCGCGATCCTCAGCCGCGGCTACAAGAGCAAGGCCCCGCCGTTCTGGAAGAAATGGTGGTTCCGCATCACCCACACGGCCGAGCCCCCGCCGCGAATCGTGAGCGACGGCACGACGGTGCTGCTCGACAGCGAGACGGCGGGCGACGAGCCGTTCATGCTCGCGAAAAACCTCCCCGGCGTGGTCGTGCTCGTGGATAAGAACCGGGTGAAGGCGGGCGCGTATGCGATCAAGAAGTTCGGCTGCGATACGCTGATCCTCGACGACGGTTTCCAGTATCTTCCGCTCAAGGGCCGGCTCAACCTGCTGCTCGTGGACAAGACGAATCCCTTCGGCAACGGCCACCTGCTCCCGCGCGGGGTGTTGCGCGAGCCGATCAAGCACCTGAACCGGGCGAGCTACATTTTCCTCACGAAGTCCAACGGCGAACGGGACAACGAACTCGAGGCGCTGATCCGCGAGCACAACCCCACGGCCGACATCATCGAGTGCGCGCACCGGCCGCAGTATCTCCAGCGCTTCGGCGCGGCGGTCGGAGATGCGGACGCAAGGTTGCCGCTGGCGTGGCTGAAGGGGCGGAAAGTTTTTGCCTTCAGCGGGATCGCGACGCCGGAGAGTTTCGAGAAATTCCTGCGCGATCTCGGGGCGCTGCTGATGGGACGGGAGCGGTTTCCCGACCACTACCGGTTCGAGGATGAGGATTTGGCCGAGCTGTTCGCGGCGGCCAAGGCCTGCGGGGCGGAGTGCCTTGTCACGACGGAGAAGGACGCGGTGCGGATCGCGGAGGCTCGGGCGTGCCCGATGCCGCTCTACTACCTCCGGCTGGAGATCGACATCATCCGCGGCGCGGCCGACTTCGACGAAGCGGTCGGGCGGATTTGCTTCCCGCAGAGCGGGGCGCGGTAAGCCCGGCGGGGCCGGCTTTCCGGTTTGGTTCGGTAAGTGTAGGCTGCCAGCTTGCTGGCGCGGCTCGAGCGCGAGCGAGCTCGCGGCCTACGGGTTCCGCGAGTTGCAAACCCGAACCGGAAAGCCGCGGCCCGGCGGCACCGGCGGTGAGCTTTCGCTTGCGGCGCGGCCCGGCGGCGGAGTTAGCTGGTCGCCTCCGACCATGATCATCGATCCCCGCTACTCCCAACTTGCCGCCGGCCTGACCGGCTTTTCCACCGCGCTCAAACCCGGCGAGCGCGTCCTGATCGACGCTTTCGACGTGCCGGACGCGATGGTGATCGCCCTCGTGCGGGCGACGCGGGCTCGCGGCGCTCATCCCTACGTGCAACTCCACCGGGCCCGCGTTTCCCGCGAGCTCGCGCTCGGCGCGGACGAGGAGCACTACGCGCCCCACGCCGAGGTGGAACTCGCGCGCATGAAAAAAATGGACGCCTACATCGCGTTGCGCGGAGCCGAAAATATCTTCGAGAACTCCGACGTGCCCTCGGCCCGGACGCAGCTCATCTCGCGCCTGATGAAACCCGTGCTCGACCATCGCGTGGGCAAGACAAAATGGGTGGTGTTGCGCTGGCCCACCTCCGCGATGGCGCAGCAGGCGGGGATGAGCACGGAGGCGTTTGAGGATTTTTATTTCAAGGTCTGCAACCTCGACTACGGCCAGTTGGTTCCCGGCATGAAGGTGCTCGGCGACCTGATGACGAAGACGGACCGCGTCCAGATCAAGGGCCCGGGCACCGACCTCACTTTTTCCATCAAGGGCATCGGCGCGCAGGCCTGCGGCGGATTGCGCAACATCCCGGACGGCGAGGTTTTTTCCTGCCCGGTCAAGGAGTCGGTCGAGGGTGTGATCCAGTATAACGCGCCGACCGTCTATCTCGGCACGTCGTTCGACTCGATCCGGCTCGTGTTCAAAAAAGGCAAAATCGTCGAGGCGACGGCGAACAACACGAAAAAGCTGAACGAGATTTTGGACAGCGACGCGGGGGCGCGCTACATCGGCGAGTTCGCGATCGGGTTCAATCCGCACATCACCGAGCCGATGCGCGACATCCTCTTCGACGAGAAGATCGCGGGCTCCTTCCACTTCACGCCCGGGCAGGCTTACGACGGCGTGGGCAACGGCAACAAATCCCA
>JBDNFZ010000735.1:0-2995 GCA_041689555.1 Opitutaceae bacterium
GCGGTGATTGTGGCGCGCTCGATGAAGGTGCCGGCGGTGGTCGGTGTGCGCGACCTAACCAAGCGCGTAAAGAACGGAGACTGGCTCCTGGTCGACGGCTACGAGGGCATCGTGATCGTGAATCCGACGGAGCAAACGCTGTTCCGCTACGGTAAGATCCAGTCGGAGAAGAAATCGTTCGAGCAGCGCCTCCTCGAAGCCAACCGGCAGCCGGCGGTGACCCTCGACGGTGTCGAAGTGCCGCTGCAGGCCAACATCGAGAAAGTGGACGAGGTCGCGTTGGTGAAGGATTACTTCGCGCAAGGCGTCGGTCTTTTTCGCACCGAGTATCTCTTCCTCAATTCGACGCGCATCCCGAGCGAACAAGAGCAATTTGTGGCTTACAAGACCGTGGCCGAGGGCCTGGCGCCGTTGCCGGTGGTGATCCGCACGCTCGATCTCGGGGGCGACAAGCCGCTTGCGGGCAACCCGGATCTGTTCCCGAAGGAGGCGAATCCGTTCATGGGGTTTCGCGCGATCCGATTCTGTCTCGAGAACAGGGAGATTTTCAAGGACCAGCTCCGGGCGATCCTGATGGCCAGCGTTTTTGGCAAGGTCCGCCTCATGTATCCGATGATCAGCGGTGCGGACGAGCTGGCCCAGGCCAACGCGGTGCTGACGGAATGCAAAGAGGAGTTGAAGGCGCGCGGTCTGGCTTTCGACCCCGGGCTCGAAGTCGGGGCGATGATCGAGATCCCGAGCGCGGCGGCGACGACCGATCTGCTCGCGCGTTCCTGTGATTTCTTCAGCATCGGCACCAACGACCTGATCCAGTATCTCCTCGCCATCGACCGGGGTAACGATCGCATCGCCCATCTTTACGAGCCGACGCACCCGGCGGTCCTGCGCACCCTGAAGCACATCGTCGACGAGGCGCATCGGGCGAAGGTGCCGGTGAGCGTTTGCGGTGAAATGGCGGGCGATCCGGTGTTGGTGCCGCTTCTCCTCGGGCTTGGGGTCGACGCGCTCAGCATGACCCCGCCATTACTACCAGCGGTGAAGTATCTCATCCGGGCGATGACAATGACGGATGCCCGCGAACTCGCAGCCGCGGCGCTGACCCTGTCCTCCGGGGCGGAAATCCACGCCAAGTGCGCGGCGTTCTGCAACGCGCGGATCAAGTTGAACGACTGACGAGGCCAGGGCGCATCCGCATTTTTAAAGGCTGGGGGCGGATGTTGGAACCGTCGTTGCCGCCAATGAATTGATCGTCGTTTTCTGCCGGGCCGGCGCTGACAGAACCTGGCGATCCCGCCCATATCGGTTATCATCCGGCTGGGCGCACGGCGGGTAAGAACGGTTCACCGCCGACAACTCAGCATGGGCAATGTGAGCCCGATGGGCGGGACAATACCGGAGGAATTGAGATTCAAAAAAGCCCAACAACGTGTAAGTTGTTGGGCCAAAATGGCTGCCCGGGTAGGGGTCGAACCTACGACCAAGTGATTAACAGTCACCTGCTCTGCCACTGAGCTACCAGGCAAGGAAGACTGGAGGGACCTAACCTCCCAGCCGAGGGCGTGAAAAACAAAGGGGTAGAGGGTCTTGTCAATGCTCCATTTCTCCATGACGAAAGAAAAAGCCGCCACCATCAAACTTTTGTTTGCTTTCAACGCAGCCCTTTCTATCCCTTCAACCCTTTTCCACTACGCCTGCCCCTGATTTTCGGGGTTTCAGGGGGACCGAATCTATGAAAACTCAGCTCATTCTTAACGTTAAACCGCGCACGCAAACCGGCCGAAGTGCCTCGCGTCGCGTCCGCAAAGCCAATGCAATCCCCGCGATTCTCTACGGGAAGCACACCAAGCCGGAGAAGCTCTCGATCGACACTCCTGAGTTTGTGCGTTTGCTAAAAGTGCTTTCCGGCCGGTCGATCCTGATCGAACTGCAGCAGGCGGGTAAGGAAGAGAAGGCTCTGTCTTTCCTGCAAGAGATCCAACGCGATCCTATTACCGACAAGTATCTCCATCTCGATCTGCAAGAGGTAAAGGCGGACGAGAAGTTCGAGATCCGCGTTCCCATCACCACCGCGGGTGAATCGTTTGGCGTCAAAAACCAGAGCGGAGTGCTGGAGATCAATTCGCATCTCCTTCGTATCCGTTGTTTGCCAAAGGACCTCCCTGAGTCGATCAGCGTGGATGTCACCGAGTTGAAGGTTGGTGAGACCATCAAGGTATCCGGCCTCAAGCCGATTGCCGGTGTCGAATTCCTCGACTTCAAGGGCCAGCCGATCGTTTCCTGCGTCGAGCCCGTTGCGGAAATCGTGCAAGAGGTTGTGGCGGCGGCGACGCCGGCCGATGGAGCAGCGGCTCCGGCTGCAGGTGCGGCCACTCCAGCCGCAGGCGACGCCAAGGCTGGTGCCGCTGGCGCTCCAGCCGCAGGCGACGCCAAGGCCGGTGCCACCGCGAAGGCAGGCGCACCTTCTCCGGCTGGTGGAGCGAAGTCCGCTGCCCCCGCCAAGAAGTAAGCGTTGTTTCGGTTCCGACCTCGGCGGTCTCCGCCGAAGTCGGGATATGTTCTTTGAGTCATGTCCATCGTGCTAGTCGTCGGTTTGGGAAACCCAGGCCTCGAATATGCGGAAACCCGTCACAACTTTGGTTGGAAGGTCGTCGATGCTCTGGCCCTGAAGCTTGGCTTATGCTGGAGATCGCACCCTGCGTTCACGGCCGAGATTGCCAAAGGGAATCAGGATTCAATCCCTCGTCTATGGCTGGCGAAACCGCATACGTTCATGAACGATAGCGGTCGGTCGGTGTTGGCCTTGATGAGGTATCATCGTATTCCGTCGACAGCCGTGGTGGCCGTTTTCGATGATATCAACCTCGAACTTGGCTCGCTAAAGATAGCGGAAAACGGAGGTCCCGGCGGCCACAATGGCGTGGCCAGCGTCATCGAACAGATCGGACCCGAATTTACCCGCTTCCGCCTTGGTATTGGCCCGAAACAGCCCGTAGAA
>JBDNFZ010000736.1:0-2237 GCA_041689555.1 Opitutaceae bacterium
AGGGTGCCGCGCCCGCCACCGGCACCGTCACCCTCGTTTTCCTCGGCGGCACCGTCGGCGCCGAGACGCTCGAAGTTTCCGGTATGCCAAAATTCAAAGTCGGCGACCGCGAAATCCTCTTCGTCGCGCGCAACGGCAAGACCTTCTGCCCCCTTATCGCCGCTGGTCACGGCCGCTACCGCGTCCTCCGCGACGCCGTCACCCGACGCGACTACGTCGCCCGCGAAAACCGCACCCCGCTCGAATCCACCGAAGAAGTCGCGCTCCCTCTCGTAGCCCCCGGCGCCGCCGCCCGTTTGAAATCCGCCGCCCGCGCCCTCACACCCGAAGCTTTCGAGTCCCTCGTCCTCCAAGCCGTCGCCGCGACCGCCTCGCCTGCTCTCCAAAACTAAGCGCATGCGCGTCATGCTCACGCTCCGCGTCGCCACCGCCCTCTCCCTTGGCTTCGCGTTCTGCACGGCTCCTTCCGCCCACGCCTACCTGCTCAGTGGCAATTCCTGGCCTTCCGGCACCATCAACATGGTTCTGCAGCTCGACGCCACCCGCCCTGCCTCTGTCGCGCTCCCTCTCAACGACGGTGCCACGACTTGGAACTCCGTCGCCGCCTCCGCCTTGGCCGACTGGAACGCCGTCCTCAACCGTTCCAAATTCGCCTCCGCCGAGAGCGCCTCCTCCGCCGCCGCCGCCGGCAACCGCGTCAACAACGTCTTCTTTAGCGGCACCATCTACGGCGATGCCTTCGATAGCCGCACCCTCGCGGTTACCCTTTCCAACACCGCCGCGCGCAAGACCGAGTCGGATGTGCTCGTGAACAACACCCGCACTTGGAACTCCTACCGCGGCGCGCTCCGCACCGCCTCCGAACTGCGCCGCGTCCTGCTCCACGAATTCGGCCACGTTCTCGGCCTCGGCCATCCCGATCAGGATACACCGCCCCAGTTGGTGTCCGCCGTGATGAACAGCGCGGTCAGCAACCTGGAAAATCTCCAGCCCGACGACATCGCCGGCGCCGCGTTTCTCTACGGCACCCCCATCGTGAAGCCCGTCATCACCGGCCAGCCTGTCGCCGCCACCGTCAGCGTTGCCGGCTCCGCCAGCTTATCCGTCACGGTCAACGGCTCCTCGAACGTCCGGTCCGACGCCTTCCGCGACTTCACCTGGTTTTTCGCCCCGGCCGGCAGCACGACCTTCGAGCCGCTCTTCACCATCAACGACTCCACCCGCCTCGACTTCCCCCTCGCCCAGCTCGGCGACGCCGGCCGCTACTATTTCTCCGCCAGCACCGTCGACGACACCGTCGTCAGCAACACCGTCACCCTCACCGTCAACCCGGTCCCCCTCTCCGCCACCACCCAGCTCGCCAACGTCGCCACCCGAGGCGTCGCCGGCACCGGCGCCAACGCCATGATCGTCGGCTTCGTCATCACCGGCACCATGGCCAAATCCGTCCTCCTCCGCGCCGTCGGCCCCGGCCTCGGCGCCTTCGGTGTCCCCGGGACCCTCGCCGATCCCATCCTCACACTCCAAACCGCCGCGTCTCCGCCCGTCGTCGTCGCCAACAACAACAATTGGGAGCAACAGACCGGCACGCTCGCTACCGTCACTGTGGCCTCCATTTCCGCCACCGCCGCCCGAGTCGGCGGGTTCGCTCTCCCCGCCGGTTCCAAAGACGCCGTCATTCTCGCGACGCTCCCACCCGGCGGCTACACCGCTCTCGTCAGCAGCCCCGACGCCTCCACCGGCGTGGTCCTCCTCGAAGCCTACGACGCCGACGCTCCCCTCGATCCCGCCCTCAAGCTCGCCAACCTCTCCACGCGCGGCCGCGTCGGCACCGGCGACGACATCATCATCGCCGGCTTCGTCGTCAGCGGCCCCGGCCCGAAGACCTATCTGATCCGCGCCGTCGGCCCCACCCTTGCCGATCCCCCCTTCAGTCTCGCCGGTGCCCTGCTCGATCCCTACCTCAAGATTTTTCGCCAATCCACGCTGCTCCGCGAACTCGACGACTGGGATTCTCCCGCCGTCGCCATGCCGGCCCTCCGGGCGGCCGCCGTCCAAGTCGGTGCGTTCGCCCTCCGCGAGACGCGCAACCGAGTGACCCGTTCCGGCCTCGATGCGGTGATGCTCATCACCCTCCCCCCCGGCGCCTACACCGCGCAGATGAGCGGCCTGGACGGCGGCACCGGCATCGGCCTCGTGGAACTCTACGAGATCCCGTAGGAGCAAATTTATTTGCG
>JBDNFZ010000737.1:0-2694 GCA_041689555.1 Opitutaceae bacterium
GCGGTGGCGCGGGCAGCCGGCGCGGAGCCAGGCGTTGACGAAGCGGTCGAGATCGCCGTCGAGCACGCCTTGCGTGTCGCTCGTGCTGATGCCGGTGCGGAGGTCCTTCACCATCTGATACGGCTGGAGGACGTAGCTGCGGATCTGGGCGCCGAAACCGATCTCGCCCTTTTCCCCGTAGAAACGGTCCATCTCGGCGCGCTGCTCGTCCTGCTTTTTTTCGTAGATACGGGCCTTGAGGACGACCATCGCGGTCGCCTTGTTCTTGATCTGGGAGCGCTCGTTTTGGCAGACGACGACAATGCCCGTGGGCAAGTGGGTGAGGCGCACGGCGGAATCTGTGGTATTCACGCCTTGACCGCCCTTGCCGGAGGACCGGTAAACGTCGACGCGGAGATCGTCCTCTTTGACCTCCACGTCGATGTCCTCGGTGATCTCGGCGACGACGTCGACGGCGCAAAACGAGGTGTGACGGCGCTTGTTGGAATCGAAGGGGCTGATGCGAACGAGGCGGTGGACGCCGCGCTCGGCCTTGGCGTATCCGTAGGCGTTTTCGCCCTTGATGAGGATGGTGGCCTTGCTGATGCCGGCGGTGTCGCCGGGCTGCACGTCCATGAGCTCGACGGTGTAATTGCGCCGTTCGGCCCAGCGGGAATACATCCGAAACATGATGTCGGCCCAGTCGTTGGACTCGGTGCCGCCCGCGCCGGCTTGAATGGAGAAGATCGCGTTGTTGCGGTCGAACTGGCCGGTGAGGAAGGAGGCGATTTCGAGTTCGTCCAGCTCGGTCGTGAGGGCGGCGAGGGTGCCGGTGAGTTCTTTGTCGTAGGCTTCCTGCGCAGCGGCGTCCTCGCCGGCCATCAGCTCGATCATCATGGCGATGTCGTCGATTTTCTTTTGGTAGCCGACAACGGGCAGCACGGACTTCTTCAGGCCGTTGAGCTTGGCGATGTGTTTTTGGGCGCGCTCGTTGCTCGTCCAGAAATCGGGGGCGCCCATCTGGGCGTCCATGGACTCTATTTCACGCTGCTTTTGATCGCAGTCAAAGAAACCTCCATAGATGCCCGGCTCGCTTCTTGATGGCTTCGATCTGGTTGTTGTTTTCGGTGGAGACCATAATTTCGAAGGGTCATGGCCGCAAAGTGCGGCGCGGCGCGCAAGCGTGAAGTCAGGCGAGTTTGGCCTTTTGATCTCCGCAATCGCGGTTACTGCCAGTGTCCGTGGTGCATTTTCTGCGCCGCTTCATTCGAGTTCTTCCTCTTGACCGCTGCGCTCATGCCACCACCAAAACGGCCGCACCCTTCCGGTCTATCGCTCCCCGCGATTAGGACCGAGTTCACCTGCATCCTCGGCATCGTCTCCACTCGTTCCCGAACCTGCGACCGCCGCAGCGCTGGCTCGCGGTAAATCCCGCGCTTGCGAGACGGCGCGTCCGAACTACTCTGCCGGTCATGACCCGCGAAGAACTGCTCCGACGCATTTGGATCGACCCCGGTCGTTGCGGGGGTAAGCCGTGCATCCGGGGACATCGCATTTGGGTTTCGCTGATCCTCGATATGCTGGCGGACGGCACTTCGGTTGAAGAAATCTTGGCCGATTATCCAGGCATAACCCGGGAGGACATCCAAGCCTGTATCGCTTACGGCTCGGAGATGTCTCGGGAGCACTTTGTAGATATCCCGCTCGAGCCGATCGGGTCGTGAAACTGAAGCTGGATGAAAATCTGGGGGAGCGCGGACTCCGTGCGTTGACCTCCGCCGGTCACGAAGTTTCCACCGTGCCGAAGCAAAATCTGCAAGGGGCGACCGACGGTGAATTGCTCGCGCGGTGTGTAGCGGAGGGTCGGGCGCTGGTGACCTTGGATATGGATTTCGCCAACCCTCTGGTTTATCCGCCGGAAAACCATGCAGGGGTGGCCGTGCTGCGCCTACCACGCCAGCCGACGCGAGCCGATCTCGACCGCGCCTTCTCAACGCTGGCCGACGGGCTCAAGCGTCAATCTCTCGCCGGAGAACTCTGGATCGTCGAAGCGGCGCGAGTGCGCGTCTATGATCGGGAGAGGTAACGCCGCCGGAGATTCTATTCGGTTCACAGGGACGCTTTCACAGGCGTCCGCGCGGCAAAACTCCAAGCCTCAGCCGCGCAAGTTTCCCGCCGCTTGCTCCGCGAGGAACGAAGCGTAGGTCTTTTCCACGCCGGCGCGGAGGGCGATCTTCGCGGTCCAACCGAGATTCGAGAGGCGCGAGACGTCCATAAGTTTGCGCGGCGTGCCGTCGGGTTTCGTGGCGTCCCAGGCGATCTTGCCCGTGAAGCCGGTGACCTCCGCGACGCATTCGGTGAGTTCGCGGATGGTGACATCGGTGCCGGTGCCGACGTTGATCCAGTCGGGCGGGTTATCGAGACCGAGGAGGAACGCGCAGGCATCGGCGAGGTCGTCGACGTGGAGAAACTCGCGTTTCGGCGAGCCCGTACCCCACGCCATGACCTCGGGTCGGTTGCCGGCTTTAGCCTCGTGGAATTTCCGGATGAGGGCAGGCAGGACGTGCGAGTTCTGGAGATGGTAGTTGTCGCCGGGGCCGTAGAGGTTCGTCGGCATCGCGGAGTGATAGAGCACGTCGTATTGTTTGCGGTAGGACTGGGCGAGCTTGAGGCCGGCGATCTTGGCGATGGCGTAGGCCTCGTTGGTCGGTTCAA
>JBDNFZ010000738.1:0-2512 GCA_041689555.1 Opitutaceae bacterium
CTCCGGCGGGAAATAGCGGTAACTGGACCTGGGGCATAGGCGCTCACGCTGCACGATCCCGCCGCCACCGCGAGCCCGCACGGGTTCATCTCCCTTCCTCGCCCACCGCCGCCTCCCGGCCTGGGATCAGGATGTCTGAGGTTGCCGGCTCTCGTCGAGGAAAGAGACCGGTTGGTCCATCGACTCAACGCCGATCCGGAGCGGCGCGGCGCCGACGGCGGCGGCGGCGAGGGCGAGCCAGCTCAGGAGAATGACGGGGAAGAGGCGACGCATGGGGAACGGGCGTTCGCATGAGGCACAGATGGGTCCCGCCCGTCGAGGGCATATGTCCTGCCGGAGGGGGAAATCGGGGCGCTTGGCCCTGTGCGGGAGGCGGATACAGGGCGGCTATCGGGCGGCGGGCCGCGTGCGCACGGGCACGTGAACCTCGAAGCGTTTCATGAAAAACGGCGTGATGGGCCCGTTCCAGTAGACGGCGTAGGGTTCGCCGGCGGCTTCGATGCCGGGTTGGGCGGCGAGCCAGGCGAGGAGTTTGTCACGGGCGGCCTCGAAGTTGGCGCGGGAGTAGCCGCCGCGTTCGCCGTGGCTGGCGACGCGCCGCTCGGGGATCTCGATCACCTCGACGCCGCCTTGGTTGCCGGCGACCTTGCCGCGTTCGCTTTCGGCGACCCAGAAGAACATCGCGGCGTCGTCGACGCGGGCCTCGACGGGCGTGGTCATGGCGATCTTGTTTTTGGAAATGTAACGGAAGAGCGGGCCGAAGAGGTTGTCGGCGCCGTCGAAGTAGTTCCCGCGTCCGGAGGATTTCAGGAGGACGCCGGCGGGGAGGGTCTTCAGCTCGGTGACGCCCGGGGCGGTGGGGGGGAAGGCTTCGGCGGCGGCCATGGCGGAAAAGGGGCTGAGGAGGGCAAGAACGAGGGTGAGCAAGAGCGGGGAACGACGCATCAACGAAGGGTGCGGCAATCGCGGGCTTAGGCAACCCCGGGACCGACTTTCCGACGGGCGGGTCCGCTGCGCCGTTGCCAAAGGAAGCAGGGCGGGGCTTGCTCGCGGTCGCGATCTTCCATGCGCCTCATCGACCTTTCCCAGCCCCTCTACGACAACGCGCCAAATTGCCCGGTGCATCCGCCGGTGTCGTTTCGCCGGACGGCCGATCACCCGGCGGACGGCTGGCGGATGGAGGAGATCGCGATGGCGACGCACACCGGCAGCCACCTCGACGCGCCGCTGCACAAGATCGCGGGCGGGCGGGCGATTTCCGATCTGCCGCTGGAGACGTTCGTGGGCCCGGCGCGGATCGCGGACCTCCGCGGGCTGGGGGCCGACGCGCCGATCACGGCGGAGGTGTTGGCCGGGAAATTGCCGGAGTTGCGGGCGGGCGAGATCGCGCTGCTGGCGACCGGTTGGGGCGACCGACGGGCCAAGACGGAGGAGTGGTTGCACCATTCGCCGTTTGTCGATCCGGGCGGGGCGCGGTGGCTGGTCGCGCGCGGGGTGCGCGGCGTGGGCATCGACCATTACTCGATCGGCGGCGGCGGGCCGATCAACGCGGAGACGCACACGATCCTGCTCGGCGCGGGGTTGTGGGTGGTGGAGGAGCTGAAGTTTCCTGCGGAAGTTTTCGCGCTGCCGGCACCGCTGAAGTTCTGGGCGTTGCCGCTCAACTGGCCGGGCTGCTCGGGCGCGATGTGCCGGCCGGTGGTCGAGGTGGCTTGAAGCGCCGCGGCATTCCTCCTCACGCGGCCTCGTTGGTCCGCGCAACCCCCAAGACCGGCCTTCCCCTCCATCGCGACCACCGAGGCACGTTTGTCACGTATTACGTGACAAACTCGTGTTGTGTGTCGGTTTTGATAAACGGGACTGAACCGGCTTTTTATGCGACCGGGTGCGGTTCGTAACTTAACCGAGATCCTTGCCGGCGCGGCGGGCTTGCAGCCAGGTGAGCAACAGGAGCGTGCGTTCGGCGTCGGGCATCTGGCGGTTGGACTTGAGCATCTCGTGGAGGCGCTGGCGCGGCACGCCAACGATGCGGGCGAGCTTTGCTTGGTCGCCGCGCTTTTTTAGCTCTGAGCGGAGGGCTGCGGCAAAGGTGTTCCAAAGCGGTGTGGCGGGCCCGGGGCGCAGGGTTTGACCGATACGGGGTCGCTTGGCGGAGGGAGCGGCCCGCGCCGCGAGCCGGGCGGCCTCCACGGCGCCCATCACGAGTCCCTCGGCCAGCGCGCCGATCAATTGCAGGTGAGGATGAAGCGGCAGGGGCGGATCGACTTTCATTGGCGCGGAATCTTGGCGACGATTAACCCGTTTGTCACGTAATACGTGACAAACGATGAATTGGAAAACACAGGCGCAAAAAATGGATGGAGCGGTGGAAGAGTCGTTTGTCACGTAATACGTGACAAACGTGGTTTGGAAAACCGCGTGGGCGGGTGCGCCGTGTTGGCGGGTGCGCCGTGGGTGCGGGTGCGCCGCGTGGGCGGGTGCGCTATTGGTGCGCCGCAGGGGCGGCGGGGGC
>JBDNFZ010000739.1:0-3677 GCA_041689555.1 Opitutaceae bacterium
CCCGAAGAACCTCGGCCCAAACGCCTCGTCGTTCGCCCCCGTCAGCGGATTCAGCCCGAGGAAATTGATGTGGTCCGTGATCAGCATCAACTCGCTCACCCCGATCTCCGCGCGCAGGCTGCCCGCCGCGTTCGAGAGGAACAGCGTCTCGATGCCCACCGCCCGCAGCGCCCGCACCATCGTCTTCAGCGGATAAGGGTCGTTGGTCTCGTAGAAATGTTTGCGCCCTTTGAGCACGATCACCGGCACGCCGTTCAGCTCTCCCGCGACCAGCGCCCCCGTGTGGCCCTGCACCGTCAGCACCGGGAATCCCGGCAAGTCCGCGTAGGGCAACGTCACCGCCGCCTCGATCCGGTCCGCCAAGCCGCCCAGCCCCGAGCCGAGCACGATCGCGATCTTGGGCGTGCGGCCCGTCAGCGCCATCTTGATGACGGCGGCCGAGCGTTGGACGTTTTCCCGGTGGAGGTGTTGCTCGGTCATGGCGTCACCCTACGGCCCACGCGCCCGTGGGAAAGTCCGCATTTTTCAACTTGCCGGCGTGCGCCACGCTCCCGAGCCCGCCTGTGTAGTTGAAATCCTTAACCACCGTAGAAAATGCCTTGCGTGGCTAAAGTCCGGATTCGGCACGCCGAAGGGAAATGCCGAACCCAATTTTCCCATGTCGCAACTCACCATCGCCCAGCGTCTCTTCTTCGGCTTCACGGCCCTCGTCGTCGTCATCCTCACCATCGCCGCACTGTCGTTCTGGCGGTTCGCCCGCGTCTCCGAATACGCCACCTCCCTCGCGGAGCGTCGCATCCCCGCCGCCACGCTCGTCGCCGACCTCGAGGCCGACGTCTTGAACATACAGCTCGACACCCTCCGCCATCTCCTCGCCCCAACGCCCGAGGAAAAAGCCCGCTGGCGCACGTCTATCGGCGCGCGCCTCGCCGGTTTCGAAGCCGGCCTAAAACAACTCGAATCCCACATGACCGAGAGCGATGAACGGGCGGGCTTCACTCGGCTCGTCGCCGCCCGCAACCTTTACGTCGCCGCCCGCAACGACGTCTTGGCCGTCAGCGACACCGGCGGGATCGACGCCGCCCGCGAGGCCAACGTAAAGCCCCCCCGCCCCGCATTCATCGCCTATAACGAAACGATCCGCGATCTCGTTCTGCTCAATAAAAAGGCCGCCCTCGTCGCGACCACCACGCTCTCGGCCGAAGCCTTGAGCGGTCGCCAAAAGTCCCTTTACCTCGGTCTGGCCGGCGTCCTTGTCGCCTTGGGTGCCGCTTTCTTCATCGTCCGCAGCATCAATCGCGTGCTCCGCGCCGCCACCGATTCCTTGATCGCCGGCTCGACCGAGATCGTGGCCGCCGCCGGTCAAGTCTCCGGATCCAGTCAAAGCCTCGCCGCCGGCGCCAGCCAGCAGGCCGCCTCCCTCGAGGAGACCAGCGCATCCATCGAAGAGCTCACATCCATGACCAAACGCAACGCCGACAGCGCCGGCCAAGCCCGCACCCTCACCCAAGCCGCCCGCGTCTCCGCCGATGCCAGCTCCGCCTCCGTCGCCAAACTCACCGCCGCCATGCGCGAGCTCAAGGTCTCCGGCGCCGAGGTCGCCAAGATCGTCAAGACCATCGACGAAATCGCCTTCCAGACCAACATCCTCGCGCTGAACGCCGCCGTCGAGGCCGCCCGCGTCGGCGAGGCCGGCATGGGCTTCGCCGTCGTCGCCGAGGAGGTCCGTAACCTCGCCCAGCGCTCCGCCCAAGCCGCCAAGGAAACCGCCGGCAAGATTGAGACTTCGCTCGCCAAGAGCGAGGACGGCGTCCGCATCAGCGCCGAGGTCGCCGCGAGTCTCGGCGGCATCATCACCCAAGTTCATCAACTCGATAGCCTGGTCACCGGGATCACCACCGCCTCGACCGAGCAGGCTCAGGGCATCGAGCAGGTCAATCAAGCCGTCGGCCAGATCGACCAGATCACCCAGGCCAACGCCGCCGCCGCCGAGGAAGCCGCCGCCGCCTCCGAAGAACTCCAAGCCCAAGCCGCCGAACTCGACGGCATCGTCGGCCACCTTCTGGCCTTGGTCGGAGGCCAGCGCATCCGCGATGCCATCGGGCAACCCGGCGACCCGATCGCCGACGGCCTCCGGCCGGTTGACCGGCTCCCCCGCCCCGTCGCCGTCCGCAGACCGTCCCCGGCGACCGCATCACTGAGTTTGCGCTGATTCGCACCCGCCGCAGTAGGCCGCTCGCTTGCGAGCGCGCAGCGCCCGGAGCGCTCGCAAGCGAGCTGCCTACCTTCCAGGCGCCCAGCGCACGGAGGGCTCGCCAGCGAGCTGCCTACCGCCAAACGCCAGATACACCTGGCCCCGGCGCGGACCCTGACGGCGCGGTCCCTGTCGGGCGCTTGCTAATTCGCCCCTGCGGCTCGACGATTGCGATGTGCCCGTGAAAATTCTTCTCGCCGACGATCACGATATCGTGCGCCAAGGCCTAAAGGCCCTGCTCGAGCGTGACCCTGTCTACACGGTCGTCGCCGAGGCTAGAAACGGCCTCGAGACCGTTCGCCTCACCCTCGAACACCAGCCGGATGTCGTCGTCGCCGATCTCTCGATGCCCGAGCAGAACGGGCTCGACAGCACCGCCGAGCTGCGCGCCAAGGGTTTTCTCGGCCCGATCATCATCCTCTCGTCTCACGACGATCACCGGATGGTTGCCAAGGCCCGCGCTGCCGGTGCCACCGGCTTCGTCGCCAAAGAGCACGCCTTTGCGCAGCTCCAGCAAGCCATCGCCGCCTGCATGCGAGGCGCGACCGCCTTTTTCCCCTCGGGCGCGGGCCATGCCCCGCTTCAGACCGATGCCGTGATAGAGATCGCCCGCCTCACCCCCCGCGAACGCGAGGTGCTCACCGCGCTCGCCCAAGGCATTTCGGCCAAGGAGATCGCCTTCCGGCTCGGTCTCAGTCCCAAGACGATCGCCGCCCACCGGCAAAACCTCACCGCCCGCCTCGCCGTCGACAATCTCGCCGATCTCACCCGCCTCGCCCTGCGTGCCGGCCTCATCAAGGACTGAGCGGGCCCGCCCGGTCGCCCGGACCGGAAATCTGCCGTCGGGGAAGTGCGCGTTTTCGGTTTGGACAGGTTTTCCTGTAGCCGGGGTCGCCGACCCCGGTTCTCCTCCTGCCTCAATTGCGAAAACCGAGTTGCGCGAAACCTTTTCTCCCTCCCGGATTCTACCCTTCGGCGACTGCACGTTTCGGATACCCCGCCGTTTCCGGCGGGCATGAGCAAACGGCTCGGCCGGGTATTTTCCGGGTCTGAGGCCCGACCGCCGGTCGGGCTTTGCGCGTGCCGAAAAACCGACCATCGGTCGGTTCTACAGAAATCCTCCGAGTCCAATTTTCTCCAGCCGTCGGGAGTGCGCCGCAGAGCCGGGAAGGGACGCAGAGTTCGGAGGGTTCGGCTCTGCGTTTCCTCCCGCCTCTGCGGTGTAAATTCCGGTCGGGCTCGTTCGGTCGAAAACAGAACCGGATGTTACACCGCAGAGCCGGGAAGGGGCGCAGAGTTCGGAGGGTTTCGGCTCTGCGTTTCCTCCTGTCTCTGCGGTGTAAATTCCGGGAGAGCGTGGCTCGTCCACGCCATCCGCTCCGTCGTAGGGGCGTGGCTCGCCCGCGCACTCAGCTCCGTCGTA
>JBDNFZ010000740.1:0-6820 GCA_041689555.1 Opitutaceae bacterium
AGGTGCGGACGGTAGTCGCGCACTACGTCGAGATAGTAGGCCCGGCCGAACGTGACACCGCGCCGGTTGACGTAACTGAGCAGCTCCACGAACGCGTAAAAAGCCGAATGAAGCCAAGGCGCCACCTTTTGAATCTTGTTGTAAAAGCCCACGCCTGCCCGGTTCACCACGGAGGATTTCTCCAACATCTGCTCGATCCGCACATCGATCTGGTGCCGATAGAGCTGAAAGCACCACTCGGCGAAAGCCTCGGCGCGCGCATCATGTCCGCCTCCGGTTGATGAAGTGAGAATCAGGATCCGGATTTTTGACATGAAGGCGGGGAAACGGGAAACTCGAAGGCGGACGGGGCCTTGGACGACCCCTGCAAGGCGGTCGGAGCTTGAGCCTCGAAGCAAGACAACCGCACGTTCAACGGGCCTGCTTGAACACGATGCTCACGTTGGCACCACCGAAGCCGCTGACGTTGTTCAGGGCGACCTTCGGCTGCGTCGGAACCGTAGTGCGGATGATGTTCAATCCGCCGCACTCGGGATCGAGATTCTTGATGTGAGCCGAGCCCGGCATGAATCCGTCCCGCATCGCCAGCGCACAGAAGCCGCTCTCCATCGCCCCGGCCAACGAAAGCCCGTGGCCGGTCAGAGCCTTCGTGCTGCTGATCGCCGGCCGGGCCCCGCTGGGATTGAAAATGGCTCGCAACGCCCTCGCCTCGGAGGCGTCGCCGATGGGCGTGGAGGTCGCGTGGGCATTTACGTAGTCGACCGCCTCCGGAGCAGTTCCGGTCGACAGCAGCGCACGGGTCATCGCCGAGTGGAGACCAAGGCCATCCGGATGCGAAATCGCGACGTTATGGCCGTCGGATGCCTGGCCCCAGCCCGCGACTTCGCAGTAGGGCCGCACGCCACGACGAACCGCTTCGTCCTCGCTTTCGAGGACCAGGACGACGCCGCCGCCCGTGCCAACAAAACCGTCGCGACCGGTGTCGAAAGGCCGCGAGGCCGTCTCCGGGTCGGTCGACAGCGAAAGCGCCCGCATTCCCGCAAACGGCAAGATCGCGTCGAGATTTCCATCCTCGGCCCCGACGACAAACATCCGCTTCTGGCGGCCCATCACGAGATCGTCGAAGGCGAAGCCGAGCGCATGCGAGGACGAGGCGCACGCCGAGGCGAAGCCGCACGACGAACCCTTGATCTTGAAATGCGCGACGAGATTGAACTGCACCGCGCCCGAAATCGAGGCCACGATCCCGAGCGGCGAGCACCGCATCACGCCAAGCCGGTGCATACGTTCGAGCATGTGGCCCATAAAAAAGGGCGAACCGCCCGACGCGGCGTAGAGACCGGTGTTGTCGTTGGAGACGTCGGCATCGCCCAGTTTCGCGTCGGTGATCGCTTGTTGCATCGCGCACCATGCGTAGACCACGTGCGGCGACATCCCCCGCAGGATCTCGCGCTTGATCGATACCCCGGCGGGAAAAGTCCAATCCTCGGGATCGGTCGATTCTGTATTAAAATCCCGGACTGGAGCGGCGACCTTGACCGGTATATCCGCAGACTGAAACGGGGCGTAGAGTTGGACCCCACAGCGGAGTTCGCGGAGGCTGCGCGTAACCGAATCGACATTATTGCCTATGCTGGTAATGAAGCCGAGACCGGTGATAAAGACTCTTGGCATGCGTGTGCTGGATAAAAAGCGACAAAGACACTGATCGTCAGCCGACCAAGGCGTTCGCGCTTGAGATAAGGAAGTTCCACACCGTCTACGGACCGGGGTCCGCGGTCAACGCGGGAGATTCACCATCCTCCATCAAACCGCAGCCATCGTTGCAACCAAGCCCCTAAAGGAAGTGTCGGGAACGCTCCCCGCAAAGGGGCCGTCGCGTCCCGTCGCCCTCGGGCTGCTTCAGCTGTTCATCGCCACTCGCAGGGGAGTGGTCGGGGCCGCCGCTTCCGGCGACTTGACCTCGGAATGGCCGTTGATCTCGGTCATTGGCGTGGGAAGCACCGCCTCCGCATACCCGAAGGTGAGCGTAATCTCTTCCGCGATCGCCGCCTTTTCCTGACCGACACGAATCGCCCCTTCAAAGGTAGCCAAAGGCATTTTCATGCGTTTCGGCTTGATCGACAGGGTCAAAATATCGCCGGGGCGGCATACCCGGTGGGCGCGGACACCCTCGCACCCCGTGAAGTAAATCATCGAAGAACTGATCACTTTGCCCGGTTCCGGGGCCGCGCCTTCCAGTAAATAGAGCACCGCGAGCTGCCCGAGGGCCTCCAGCATGATCGAAGCCGGCATCACCGGGTTGTTCTTAAAGTGGCCCTGAAGGAAAAACTCCTGACCCGTGATCTTATACTTTCCATTCGCGCCGCTGGAGCTGACCGAGGCCTCGTTCAAGAAGAGAAACGGGGGCTGAATCGGCATCACTGCGGCAATCTGCTCGATCGGGAGAAATTTGGTCGGCTTGGGCAGAGTCAGGCCGCGGATCTTGCAATCGATAAACATCTTCACGTCGCCCACAGTGCGAAGATTCCTCAGCTCGTCGTTGTTGATCGACATCTGGAGCACGTCCTCCACCAAAATTACGATCTCCATCATGGTTAGGGAGTCGATGCCGAGGTCTTCGATAAGCCTCAGATCATCATCCGCGTCCTTGAGCTTGATGCGAAGATCGGGCTCGACGAACCGCTCGATGATACCGATCACGACCGCCGGCACGTGCTCAGGATTACCGGTTTTCCGATATTGCACCGCCGATTCAAAAGCGGAGGGGGAGCAACGTTTAAGTGCTTCGCGGAGAGCTGCTTCATCTTCCGGAGCGAACGGTTTCGGCTGGGTCACAAGCGGTTTCGTGCTACCAAGGTTGGATTGGACTGCGTCTGGCATTCTTCCACGGTTCTAGGTTCGGGAGCTTGAAAGTAAATCCAATTTCTTGGCCACCACGCCAAAACATCGCCACGCTTGCTTCCGACGCCGGGCGGACCTAATCCCCTGCCACCGAGGTCGCCTTCTCCCGGGGGCACTTTCTAAACCAACCGCATGAGCGTTCCTGTTGTCTCCGCCCCTCCCGTCTACCTCATCACCCATGAGTTCTATCCGGTGCGCGGCGGAATCGCCACGTTCACGGAGGAAATCGCCAAGGCCACCGCCCTTATGGGTTACGAGATCGAGGTCTGGGCCCAATCCGCGCAGCCCCATCATGAGAAGGCTTGGCCTTTCCGCCTGCGCCGCCTTCCCCTCAAGGGCACCCACGACCTCTGGTGTCAGCTCCAGCTCGCGCGCGAATTGATCCGCGCCCGGCGCCGCCTGCGTTACGCCACGGTTTATCTCCCGGAGCCCGGGCCGATGCTGACCATGATGCTGCTCCAATTCTTCCGCGCCTTCCGTCCGAAGCACCTCGTCCTCACTTTTCACGGCTCGGAAATCCTCAAGTTCGCCGAGAGTCCCGTGCGCCGCGCCCTTGCCGGCCGGCTGATTCGTCATGCCAGCCGCATCAGCACGCTGACCAATTACACGCAGGAATTGTTACTGAAAAACTTCCCCGAGGCCGCCGACAAAATCTTCCTCACCCCCGGCGCGCTGCGCTCGGATTTCGTCGTGATTCCCGCCAAGGCTCAGGCTCGCGAGGGCAAGATCGTCGTGCTCACGGTCGGCCGGCTCCACCCCCGCAAGGGCCAACTCCTCACCCTCCAAGCCCTGCAACTCCTTCCCGCCGCCGATCGCGCCCGGCTCGAATACTGGATCGTCGGCGGTCAGTCCAAGGGCTCTTACGAGGCGACGATTCGCGCCGCCGCCACGAAAACCCCCGACCTCACCGTAAAGTTTCTCGGTAACATTCCCGACGAGGAACTCACCACCATCTACGACCGCGCGGATATTTTTGCGATGACGAGTATCAACCATGGGCGCAGCGTCGAGGGCTTCGGTCTCGTCTATCTCGAAGCCGCCGCCCACGGTTTGCCCGTCGTCGCCCACGATGTCGGCGGCGTCGCCGAGGCCGTGCAGGATGGCGTGACCGGCCTGCTCGTCCCGCCCGATCGTCCCGCGCAACTCGCCGCCGCCTTCGAGAAGCTCATCCATGATCCCGCTCTCCGCCGGCGCCTCGGTTCCGCCGGTCGCGAATGGGCCGGGCGCAATTGCTGGACCGAGTCGGCCGAAGCTCTCTTCCGTCCTTCCGCCGCGCTCGACGGGGCGGCCTCCCCGTCATGATCGAGTCCCGTGCCCAGGTTACGGTCCGCTACGCCGAGACCGATATGATGGGCATCGTCTACCACGCGAATTACCTGCCGTGGTTCGAGATCGGCCGCACCACCCTCCTCAAGGAGTTCGGCCTGCCCTACCGCCAGCTCGAGGCCGACGGCTACCGCCTCCCCGTGCTGGAGATTTCCGCGAAATACCTCCGTCCCGCGCTCTACGACGACGTCCTCGCCATCGTCACCCGCATCCGCGAGAAACCCCTGCTCCGCATCCATCTCGACTACGAAGTGTTTCGCGGCGACGAGCTCCTCGCCACGGGCCGGAGCATGCACGCTTTCGTCAACCTTCAGGGCCTGCCCGTCCGCCCGCCCGTCGCCGTCGTCGCCATCATGACCGCCGCCTTCAAGCCGTAGCCGCCGCGTATTCCGCGAGCACGTCCGCATCCGTCTCCGTCGCCCGCGCCCCCTCCAGAAGCGTGCGTGCACGCGATTCCCCGCCGAGCTTCCGCACCGCCCACACCGCATGCGCCCGCACCAAGGCCGAATCGTGCGTCGCCAGGCGCACCAACGGCTCGACCAGCGTCGCGTCGCCCGAGTTGCCCGCCACCACGCACGCATTGCGCAACAATCCCGCCAGCTTCACCCGCTTGATCGGCGTCTTCCGAAAAACTTCCGCAAACCGCGCCGGCGTCAGCGCCAACGCCTCCCGCACCGTGAGCGCCGCCAGCTCCCGCCGCGCCACCAGCAACGTCGACCGGCCCGCCTTGGCGAACCGGTTCCACGGACACACCTCGAGACATACATCGCACCCGTAGATCCGGTCCCCGATCCCGGCCCTCAGCTCGCGCGGGATCACGCCTTTGTTCTCGATCGTCTGATATGAAATACACCGCCGCGCATCGACCACCCCCGGGGCCGCAAACGCCTGCGTCGGGCACGCATCGAGGCAGCGCGTGCACTTCCCGCACAACAGTCCCGTGTCCGCAAAGTCGCTCGCCTGCTTCCGCACCGGAGGATCCGGAATGAATTCCTGTCGGGTCAAAATCGTCGCGAGAAACAGCCAGTTCCCGTGCTCCCGCGAGATCAGCATCGCGTTCTTTCCGATGAACCCCAGCCCCGCCTTCGCCGCCCACCCGCGCTCCAGCACCGGCCCCGTGTCGACGTAGGCCCGGTAGTCCGTCCGCGTCGCCCCGTAGAGTTCCCCGAGGATTTCCCCCGCCGCGAGCAACCCGGCCTTCATCGTGTCGTGATAATCCTCGTGCAACGCATACCGCGCCCAAGTCGCCCGCCCGGCTCCGTCCTCCCGCCCCTCGCCTTTCGCCTTTCGCCCCTCGTCGGCATAGCTCACCCCGAGCATGATGACCGACTTCGCCTCGGCCAACACCAACGCGGGCTTCACGCGCTTCTCCGCCGTCCGCTCCATCCAAGTCATTTCCCCCTGATAACCCGCCGCGAGCCACGCTTGCAGCCGCTCCCCCGACAGCTCCGTCAGCGTCGCGAAGCGCACCGCATCGAAGCCCGCCGTCTCCAGCCGCCGTCGCAACTCCTCTTGCCGCGCGCGCGCTTCCATGGCGATCACCTCGCCCCGGCGACCGCCGTCCGCGCAAAATCCGCCGCATCCCGTTTCCACGCCCGCAACACATGGGTGATGATGTCGTTCAACGGCCGCCCGTCCGTCAGAATCACGCTGCCCGCGCTCCGATAGATCGGGTCGCGCTCGGCAAACAGCTTCCGAATCCGCGCCTCCGGGTCCTCCACGTTGAGCAGCGGCCGGTTCTTCTGCCGCGAGGTCCGCGCCAGGATCGCTTCGACGGAAGCGTGCAGGCACACCACCACCCCGCGGGCTTTCAGCCGTGCCAGCATCCCCGGTTGCACCACCAACCCGCCGCCGCACGCGACCACCGTGCGCGTCGGCGCATGACCGCCTTCGACGAAATCACACTCCATCTCACGGAACGCCGGCTCGCCCTGCTCCGCAAAGATCGCCGGGATCTCCCGCCCCTGCTTGCGCTCGATCTCGTGATCGCTGTCGACGAATGCGAAGCCGACCCGCACCGCCACCGCCCGCCCCACGGTGGTTTTCCCCGTGCCCATGAACCCGACCAGATACAAATTGACGTCCTCGGCCTTCATCGCGTGAGCCGCGCAGGCAATCGTCCGCCCACCGGCTTGCCAACGTCGAAAATCCTGTCGCCCTCCCTTGCCCGCCGCCCGACGCTCGCCCGATGTCCGCCCGTCACGACTTCACGTTCGCCAGCGACAACACCGCCGGCCTCTGCCCCGAGGCCCTCGCCGCCCTCGCCGCCGCCAACTCCGAGTCCGTCGCCTCCTACGGCGACGACGCCGTCACCGCCCGCGCGCAACAACTCATGCGCGATCTCTTCGCGATCGATTGCGAGACCTTCTTCGTCTTCAACGGCACCGCCGCCAACGCCCTCGCCCTCTCCGCCCTCTGCGCCCGCCACCGGAGCATCCTGTGCCACGAGGTCGCCCACATCGACACCGATGAATGCGGCGCGCCCGAGTTTTTCACCGGCGGAGCCAAACTCCTCCCGCTTCCCGGCCCCTCCGGCAAACTCACCCCCGCCACCATCGCCCCCGCCCTCACCCACGGCCACAACGTCCAC
>JBDNFZ010000741.1:0-5932 GCA_041689555.1 Opitutaceae bacterium
CGTTGGCGCATCACAAGCATCGTCGAGCGCGCGGTCACCACCGACGCGGTAGCGATTTCCGAAAACGATGTCGCGGCCCAAGTTCCGACGAAAACCATCTCTAACAAGCAGGTTGCGAGTTCGACCTAACTCACGAAAAAATTTAATTTTAAGGAGATTATATGATTCAACTCCGTTCCATTCTCGAAGTCGCCGACAATACCGGTGCACGCAAGGCCGCCATGATTAGTAAGAAAGGGCAAATCACGAAGACGGCCTCAGTTGGCGATGTCATCACCGTCCACATCAAGTCAAGCGCGACGGAAGCTACCGTAAAGAAAGGTGAGGTCGCCAAGGCGGTAGTCGTTCGCACGAGGGCCCCGGTGCGCCGTTCCGACGGCAGTTACCTGCGTTTTGACAGTAATGCCATAGTAATTATCGACGCCGCGAACAATCCCAAGGGCACACGCATCTTCGGCCCTGTCGCACGTGAACTTCGCGCGAAAAACTTCATGAAGATCATCTCTCTTGCTCCGGAGGTTCTTTGATTATGGCCCAAAAATTTCACATAAAACGGAACGATCAAGTCGTTGTAATCGCCGGTTCCCACAAGGGTAAGGAAGGCAAGGTCCTTGAGGTCATCGTTTCGAGCCAGCGCGCGCGAGTTGAAGGCGTCGCCATGATGAAGCGCCACTTGAAAAAGTCCTCTGAGCATCCTCAGGGAGCAATCGTTGAGCGTGAGGGCACAGTTCATGTCTCAAATCTAATACTTAAAGCAGCATTCGACGCTAGTAAACGTAAGAAAGCGACCACGTCTGCCCTTTGAGATAATTGCGCGCTTGCCATCGTGCTCCCCAAATTGACTGTGTGAACCTTTTTCCATTCTAATCTCTCCCTTAAGCCGCCGGGTCGGAAATCCGGTGATTATTACCATGAGCAAAGTTCCTGCACTAAAGAAAATTTATCTCGATCATGTCTTTCCTGAGATGATGAAGAGTCGCGGCTATGCCAACAAGCATCAGGTGCCTAAGATCGTGAAGGTCAGTCTCAATACCGGAATTGACGCGGAGGCCGACAAAAATCAGATCGCCGATATTCAGCGCGATCTCGGGGCTATTGCAGGTCAAAAGCCGGTCCTTACCAAGTCTAGGAAAGCGATTTCAAACTTTAAACTCCGTGAGGGTCAGGTTGTAGGCTGTCGTGTCACTCTGCGTGGTAACGCTATGTGGGAGTTTCTCTATCGTTTACTTGCGGTCGCTCTTCCGACCATTCGCGACTTTCGAGGAGTTTCCTCGAAACTCGACGGCCAGGGAAATTATAATCTTGGGGTGACGGATTTCACCATCTTCCCTGAGATTACAGTCGAGAACGTCAAGAAGACCATGGGGCTTGATCTCACGATTGTTACCACCGCGAGCACCGACGACGAGGGTCGAGAGTTACTGAAGTTGCTCGGTATGCCTTTCCGCCGTATTGAAGCAAAACCGGCGTCCGCCGCCTAATCATCCAAAGCCATGCCCAAGACATCCGCCATCGAGCGCAATAAAAAGCGCATCAGCCTCGTCACCAAGCACGCTGTCCAGCGCGCAGAGCTAAAGGCTATCCTTAAGAGTCCAGGAACAACTGACGACGAGTTTTTTGCCGCATCCAAGAAGCTCCAGAAAATGCCGCGCAACTCCTCTGCCGTGCGGGTCAAAAACCGCTGCTCAATGAGTGGCCGGCCACGCGCGTTCATCCGTAAATTCGGTGTTTCACGTATTCAGTTCCGCGAGTTAGCGCTTGCCGGTAAGATTCCTGGCGTAACCAAGTCCTCTTGGTAATCTATTCAATTACCGACGGGAGTATACGCGCATTTTGCGCGTTGGATATGACCCGAAGGAAATCAACCTACATCCAAACATGACCGATCCAATTAGCGACTTCACTACGCGCTTGCGTAACGCCAGCCGAGCAAAACTTAGCAACTGTGTATCTCCGCATTCCAAGCTCAAAGCGAGTATCGCGGCGATCTTGAAAGCGGAAGGATACGTCTCAGATTTTTCCGAAGGCACGGACCTCCAAGGGCACAAAACCCTTGTTGTAAAGATGAAGTATGTCGACGGCACCCCCGCTCTTACCGCCATCAATCGCAGCTCCAGCCCAGGCCGTCGGATTTATTCGTCCTATAGCGAAATCCCGCGGGTCCTTAATGGCCTCGGGATAGCGATCGTTTCTACGTCGAAAGGCCTGATGAAGGACGCCGACTGCCGCCGCAATAAAGCCGGTGGCGAACTGATCTGCAACGTTTGGTAACCCGCCTTCACCATGAGCCGAATCGGCAAACAACCCATTTTCATTCCCGACACAGTCAAAGTCGGGATCAATAACTCCACGGTCATCATCGAGGGCCCTAAAGGCAAGGTGACGAAAGTCTTTGCTCCTGTGGTAAAGATCACCGTTGCCGACAAGAAAGTCACATTTGCTCCCGCCGAGGATTCTCGTTTTGCGAATGCTATGTTTGGCACCGTGAGATCAATTGTCGCTGGTATGGTCAAGGGCGTGACAGAAGGGTATAGTAAGGACCTCGAAATCCAGGGCGTTGGCTTTAAGGCTAACCTGAAGGGAAAGCAACTCGACCTCGCCCTTGGCTACTCCCATCCGATTCTGATGGAAATTCCCGATGGAATTAAAATCACCGTCGTTGAAGGCACCAAAGTTAAGGTCGAAGGCTGCGACAAACAGCTTGTCGGTGCCGTCACTGCTGAGATTCGCAGTTATTATCCGCCGGAGCCTTACAAGGGCAAGGGTGTCCGCATCGTTGGCGAACGCGTTCGCCGAAAAGAAGGAAAGACTGTCGCCTAAACGGCGGCCTATTTACATATTGGGGCACGATATCCATGAACTCAACTTACAAAGCCGAACTTCTACAAAAGCGTCGCTGGCGCATTCGCAAAAAGGTCGTCGGAACGGCCATGCGACCACGACTCAGTGTCAAGTTTAGCGGTCAGAATATTTATGCCCAAGCCATCAACGATGAGCTTGGTCTGACTCTCGTGTTTCTTGGAACACTTGATCCAGAACTACGTAAGCAAAAGCTTGGCGCCAATATTGCCGGGGCCACAGCACTTGCCACCGCATTTGTTACGAAGGCTAAGGCAGTTGGCATAACTGCAGTGGTATTCGACCGCAGCGGCGCGCTATACCACGGAAAAGTTAAGGCATTTGCCGATACCGCACGTGCGGGCGGCCTTGTATTTTAAAACCAGCCTATGAGCACTGAAATTGTTTCTCCTGTTCCTGCCCCGGAATCTCCAGCTCCTGCCCGTGCCGGAGATCGTGGTCAACGCGGCCCTCGGCGCGATGGTAATGGCCCCCGCGGCCCGCGTCGCGATGACCGAAATAAGCCGACGCTCTCGGCTGACGGAACGACCATGATTGAGAAAGTCGTGTTCATCAATCGTTGCGCCAAGGTTGTTAAGGGCGGCCGTCGCTTTAGCTTTTCTGCACTCGCGGTTGTCGGCGACGGGAAGGGCAGAGTCGGTATTGGCTACGGAAAGGCCAACGAGGTTCCCGACGCCATCAAAAAAGGGACCGCTAATGCCCACAAGCACATGGTGAAGGTCAAGCTAAAGGGCGACACCATCTCCCATGACGTTTTCGGCGAATATGACGGTGGGAAAGTTCTCCTCAAACCAGCATCTCCCGGCACAGGATTGATTGCCGGTGGTGGAGTTCGTGCAGTGCTCGAGGCTGCGGGAGTAAAGAACGTCCTTACCAAGTCAATGGGCTCTAACAACCACATCGCTGTGGTTAACGCAACCCTCGCAGCGCTTCAACAACTCCGAACAATTGAGGACATCACCGGTGTCCTCAAGGCGACTTAACTTCTGCACCGATCCGAGTCCCGCTTTCTTCCCCGCAAGGAAAAGGGGCGCCAATAACTAGGAACTAATATGAAACTCCATGAGATGAAAAATGTTGTCGGTGCAATACACCGAAAAAAGCGCGTTGGCTGTGGCGAAGGCGGAGGTCATGGTAAGACCTCAGGACGCGGAGGTAAAGGGCAGTCGGCCCGCTCCGGTAGCAGTATACGCCCTGGTTTTGAAGGCGGGCAAATGCCCCTCTATCGCAAACTCCCGCATCGCGGTTTCAATCAATCAGCTTTCCGAGTAGAGCCGATTATCGTCAATGTCGGAGATCTCGCTCGTCTTGATCCTACGATTACCGAAGTCAATGCGTCAGTATTGGCTGCCGCTGGTCTTGTGCGTCATGATGAAGAGTTTCTCAAGGTCCTAGGGGATGGAGAGGTCACACGTCCTTTCAAAGTTACGGCGTCCAAGTTTTCCGAATCCGCTAAAGCCAAGATCGAAAAGGCCGGTGGCCAAGCAATTCTTGCCGGGGAAAAGTAAGCGCAACCTAGAGTCGCGTTTCTTCTGCCGCTTCGTCCTCGCTCCCTGTTAATCGAAAATTTTAAATGTTTTCCGCCTTCACGAACTCGCTGAAAATTCCCGAGCTGCGCTCGCGAATTTTTTATACACTCTCCCTGTTGTTCGTTGCACGCGTCGGTGCCCATATTCCCCTTCCTGGTATCGATCCTGCTCCTTTGCAAAATTTTTTTGCTGAGCAAGCGGGCGGCACGGGTGGCGCATTAGTTGGGCTCTATAACATGTTCACCGGCGGCGCTCTCGTTAAAGGAGCGGTCTTTGCGCTGGGTATCATGCCATATATCAGCGCTTCCATTATTTTCCAGTTGATGACGGCGGTCGTGCCAGCCCTTAGCAGGCTCCAACAAGAGGGGGATGTTGGACGCCAAAAACTGACGCAATATATGCGTTATGCGACGGTCCTCATTTGCTTAATTCAAGGAACACTGTTGATTTGGGCCCTCGAGCAACCGGGTCGCCTTTTCCCTGGATACGATGAAAATGTTTACGGTCCTATCGTGGTGGTTGGAAAAGTCGGGTTTCTGATTACTTCGGTCATTTTTATGACAGCCGGGACAATGCTTTTGATGTGGCTGGGTGAACAAATCACCCAACGGGGAATCGGAAACGGAGTATCTCTCCTTATTACCGTGGGTATTCTCGCCGATATTCCGAATGCGGCCGTCGCAACCTACGATATGTTTTTCCGTCCGGTGGGCACAGGTCAAAGCCTTGGCCTCCCGCAAGCCGCAGTGATGTTGGTTCTATTTGTAGTGGTTACCATGGGCGTTATCATGGTTGTTCAAGGCCAGCGGAAGATACCGGTTCAGTATGCTAAGCGTGTTGTCGGCAACAAGGTAATGGGCGGACAAAGTTCCTTCTTGCCTCTTAAAGTGAATTATTCGGGCGTGATGCCGGTGATCTTCGCGAGTGCGATTCTTTTGTTCCCTCAGCAAATTTTTTCCCAATTGGGTGCGGCTTTTAATATTAAATTCCTAAGCGAGATATCCCAAAATCTCCTTAGGGGACATTGGAGCTATTACCTGATCGATACAGTATTGATCATGTTTTTTAGCTACTTCTGGGTTTCCGTAATGTTTAAGCCGATCCAGATTGCCGACGACCTGAAAAAATACGGCGGTTACATACCAGGCGTGCGCCCGGGCGAGCCAACCGCCCAGTTTCTCGATTTTATCATGACGCGGCTAACCCTAGCGGGCTCGATTTTCTTGACGATAATCGCTGTTATGCCCGATCTATTGCTTTTTGAGCTCAATGTGCCGCAAAGAATCGCGATTTTCTTTGGTGGAACTGGTATGTTGATCACGGTTGGAGTGATTCTCGACACGATGAGGCAGATCGAGACGTTTCTCCTCCAGCGGCATTACGATGGGTTCCTTAAGAAGGGTCGGATCAGAGCGAGAAGTGGTAATCCGCAAGGAATGACAGGCGATGCGCTGAGTTCTGAGGCGATCTTGAAGCTAGCCCTTCCGATGCTTGGTCTACTGTTCTTAGGGGTATCGATCGCGGCATTCCGTCATTTTTCAAAA
>JBDNFZ010000742.1:0-3120 GCA_041689555.1 Opitutaceae bacterium
AATCGTGTGGATCGGTGAGGGAAAATGCAAGGATGCGCTGGTGGCCCGGGCGCAAAGAGAAGGGTTGGACAACTGCCTGTTTTACCCGCCGGTAAAAAAGACAGAGATTGCGCGTATCACGGCGAGCTTCGACTGCGGCTTGCAGATCTTGGCGGATATCCCGGCCTTCTACTATGGAACCTCCCCGAATAAATTTTTTGACTATATTTCCAGTGGCATCCCCGTGATCAGCAACTACCCCGGCTGGCTTGCGGGGCTCGTTCGGGACCGTCAATGCGGCTTGGTGGTGAATCCTGGGGATCCGAGAGCTTTTGCTGACGCGCTTTGCCAGTTGGCCGGCAATCCCGCTCTCCGGGACTCGATGGGCCACGCCGCGCGCAGTCTTGCGCAAGACAGTTTCAGCCGCTCAAGTCTTTCGACAGTGTTCCTAGAGACCATAGAATCATCCTTCTCCGGCAAATGAAAGCCGCGCTCCTCGTTTCTTCCGCTAGCCGCCGCAATTTGGTTCACCAACTCTGGTCTGTGCCGATGTTCGTGGCTTGGAAGCGAAAATAGATGGGCCGGAGCCGAGCCTCACGACTTTCCAATTTGGTTTGGCACTGCAGGCCAGCCTGCTTGTGGGCGCGGTTTGGCGCGCGCAAGCGCGCTGACCTACGGCCGAACCATTTCTGCGATCAGACCGGAAAGCCGGAGCCGAGCCTGTTCAACCCTCCCGGTTGCTCTTGATAGCATCGGGTCGATTAAATGTTCTTTGGAATATCGTCGATAAAGCGGTCATAGTTGCTTTCGAAGAAGTCGGATAAAGCTCGTTCCCCGGCTTACAAAGTATGACCAAAATCAAAAGCCCCATCCCAAATTCTCAGCTCCTTGCTATTATCAATGAAGTGCGTGCTAACAAGGGGCAGTCTCCCCGAGCCAATTTGATTGGTAACGATCGATTGCGTGAAGATCTGGAGTTTGAGTCGTTAGATTTGGCTGAGCTGACGGTGCGCATCGAAGAGAGATTTGGAGTGGATGTGTTTGCTGATGGTCTGGTGCACACGGTAGGGGAGGTAGAGGCGAAACTAGCGTGCAAGTGAGCCCGGATAATCAATCTGAGCGGCGTGCCTTGCTGATCGATGCTCTCAGCGGAGAGTGCGTAACTTACGGAGAGCTATTGGAGAGATTGAACGCAGTCCCTGCTACGGCACTGACCCTTTGCCAGCCTGCTTCCAGTCGAGACGCATTGCTTCAGGTTTCGGCTGCCATTGCGGCCGGATTTGACCTTGTCCTCTTTCATAGGAGCTTAGCCGCGAGCGAAGTTTTGGCCCTCGGCTTTCATCCGTCCCAAGTAAACCAGCCGGTCTTGGTGGGGCAGAGCGCAACTGTGACCCGTGAGGGTCTGCATAAGCTGGTGACAGGCGGATCGCACGCTCGGCTGGGGCTTTTCACCTCTGGATCAACCGGGTTGCCCAAGCTGGTCTGGCAGGGTGTGGCCAACTTGGCGCGCGCGGTCAGGGTGTCACCTCGGAATGAAGAAGCCGTTTGGGCCCTCGCTTACAGTCCAACGCATGTGGCCGGCATCCAAGTCTACCTGCAGGCCTTGGCCAACGGGTGCACGCTGGTGGATGTCTTTGGACTCGACCGGGTGTCTGTGCTGGCGGCACTTGAGCGGCACAAGGTCACGCACATCTCCGCCACGCCCAGTTTTTACCGGTTGCTGCTGCCGATGGATCGGCCGCTGGCGCATGTTCGCTCGGTTACGCTCGGCGGAGAGAGTGCAGACGCCTGGCTGCTGGAGAAGCTCGCGGTTTTGTTTCCGCAGGCGCGGCTCCACAATGTCTATGCGTCGACCGAGGCCGGAACATTGTTGGTCGCAGACGGTGATGTGTTTGCCATCTCGCCCGGTCTGGAAGGGAAAGTCGTGTTGCGCGATGGGAGAATCCACGTGCATCACAGCCTGCTGGGAGAGTTTGTTCGAACCGGAGAATTGCCGCAAGAAGGCGCAAAAAGCACAAAATCAGATGAGTGGTATGATACGGGGGATGTGATCGAAGTGGTGAAAGCAGAGCCGTTGCGTTTCCGCATCGTCGCCCGACAGCGCGATTGGGTGAATGTTGGCGGCAGCAAGGTGAACCCGCATGAGGTGGAGGCGGTGCTGGGCGAACATCCGGGCGTGGCGCAGGTCCGGGTGTTGGGCCGGAAGAACTCCGTGCTCGGGCAGATTCTTTGCGCGGAGGTGGTGTGCCGGAATCCGGCGGTCACAGAGGCTGAGCTGCGATCCTTCGCCGCGAGTCGCTTGCAACCCCATAAGATTCCGCGCTCGATTCGCTTCGTGGACAACATCGCGCGAACACGGACGGGTAAGGTTTCTCGACAATGAGCAAGCACGTCTTGGTATCCGGTGTATCGCAGGGTCTTGGCCTCGCCATCGCCCGGGCTGTCCTAGCCCAAGGTTGGACGGTGTCGGGAGTCAGCCGGCGACTGTCCGATGAATATGCCGCGTTGCAGGCCGAGCACGGTGCGCGGGCACGGTTCCATCTCTTCGATTTGAGCCGCACGGATGACGTGAAGGCGGAATTGTTCGAGAAGTTCCTGCCGTTCGATCTGCCGCTGCACGGTTACGTGAACAATGCCGCAGTCGCCTACGACGATATCGTGACGAACCTCGACGCTGCGCGATTGCGGGCGATGTATGAGGTCAACGTTTTTGCGCCGATGATGATCACCAAATACGCCATCCGGCACATGCTCTTCACCCGGACGGCTGGTTCCATTGTGCACATTTCATCCATCGGCGTGCACACCGGCTACAAAGGGCTGGCGATGTATGCGTCGACCAAGGGCGCGTTGGAGGCTTTCTCGAAGAACACGGCGCGGGAATGGGGAGAGCGCGGTGTGCGCTCAAACTGCGTGGTCGCCGGCTTCATGGATACCGCGATGAGCGACAAACTCACAGAGGAACAGCGGCAGCGCATCTACAACCGGACCTCGTTAAAAAAAGCGACTTCCTTGGACTCGGTCGCAGCTTCGGCTGTATTTCTGCTTGGCGACGGGGCGAGTTCTGTCACCGGCCAGAACCTGTTTGTCGATTCGGGAACCATCTGATTATGGCCGCTCTCCCTAAGCTGGTTGTTGTCG
>JBDNFZ010000743.1:0-9001 GCA_041689555.1 Opitutaceae bacterium
ACCGACATGCACCCGGAGCAACGCGCCGTTTCTTGAGGTAGATCAAGGCGCCCCGGCACCGCCTCCTATAATCTGGGTCAACGCCTACTCCACCGCCCCGCTCGAAAAAATACTCCCATGAAAATCCCCCTCAGCCTCCTCTCCGTCGCCCTTGTCGGCTCCATTCTCACCGCAGGAATCGGCTTTGCCAATGAAGGCCCTTCCGATGCCAAGGGCAAAGTCTCCCTGCCCGCCGCCATCAACGCCCTTCCCGTCGAAGAAGCCGTCCTCACCTCGCCCCCGCACGTGCCGCCGCCGATCAAGCGCAGGCACGCCGCGCGCGTCGTCATCAACCTCGAAGTCACCGAGGTCGTCGCCAAGCTCGCCGACGGCGTCGACTACACGTTCTGGACCTATGGCGGCAGCGTCCCCGGCTCCTTCATCCGCATCCGCGAGGGCGATGTCGTGGAGTTCCACCTCAATAACCACCCTTCGTCCAAGCTGCCGCACAACATCGATCTCCATGCGGTCAACGGCTCCGGCGGCGGCGCTTCCTCCACCTTCACCGCACCCGGCCACAGTTCGCAGTTCACTTTCCAGGCGTTGAACGCCGGCCTCTTCGTTTACCACTGCGCCGTCGCCCCCGTGCCCATGCACATCGGGAACGGCATGTATGGCCTCATCCTCGTCGAGCCGAAAGAGGGCCTCCCCGTCGTGGACAAAGAATACTACGTCATGCAGGGCGAGTTCTACACCACCAGCAAATACGGTGAAGAAGGTCTGCAATCGTTCGACATGGCCAAGGCCATCGACGAACGCCTGCCTTACGTTTTGTTCAACGGTGCCGTCGGCTCGCTCGTCGGCGACAAGGCCCTCACCGCCCAAGTCGGCGAAACCGTCCGCATTTATTTCGGCGTCGGCGGGCCCAACGTCACTTCGTCCTTCCACGTCATCGGCGAGATCTTCGACCGCGTCTACCCCGAGGCCGGCATGGGCACGCCCAACCGCAACGTCCAGACGACCATGGTCCCCTCGGGCGGCGCCACCATCGTCGAGTTCAAGGTCGATGTCCCCGGCACGTTCATTCTCGTGGACCACTCCCTCTCCCGCGCCTTCAACAAGGGCGCCCTCGGCATGCTCAAGGTCGACGGCCCGGAAAACCGCGTGATCTACTCCGGCAAGGAAATCGACGCCGTCTACATCGGCGCGCAAGCTCAGGCCGGCTCGGATTCCGAGAAACGCGAGGCCGCGCTCAAGGCCAAGATCGCCGCCGAGATCAAAACCAATCCCGCCATCGCCGAACTCACCAAGGAAATGCGGATCGAAAAGGGTAAGCAGGTTTACATGAACCTCTGCTTCGCCTGCCACATGGCCGACGGCAAAGGCCTGCCCGGCGCCTTTCCGCCCCTCGCCGCCTCGGACTACATGCTCGCGGACCGCGACCGCTCCATCCGCGTCGTCCTGAAAGGCATGACCGGCGCCGTCACCGTAAACGGCAAGAAATACGACAGCGCCATGCCCCCGCAGGAAGCCGTCCTGACCGACGCCCAGATCGCCGATGTGCTCACCTACGTTTACAACACGTGGGGCAACACCGGCGACGCCTTCACCAACGCCCAAGTCAAAGCCCTGCGCAACGCGACCCACTGAGCCTGAGCCTCTCCGTTCCGTTTTCACCATGACCGCCTCCCCGCCACGCACGTTCCGCGCTCTTGCGCTCTGCCTGCTTGTCGCGGGCTCGGCGGTTCGTGGTGCCCTTTCTCCCGCCGATACGCCCGAACGTCCGTCGGCCCCGCGCGAGATCCTCATCCCCGCCGGCGCCTACGTGCCCCTGCAACGCTCCGCTAAAGACGCCCCGCAGATTCCCGTCGTCGCCTTTCTCCTCGCCGCCGAACCCGTCACCAACGCCGAGTTTCTCGCGTTCGTCACCGCCCATCCGGCTTGGCGGCGTTCTCGGGTGAGCGCCCTCTTTGCCGACAGTTACTACCTCGCGCACTGGACCGACGATCTCACCCCCGGCCCGCAGGCTCCGGCCGACTCACCCGTCGTGCGCGTCTCGTGGTTCGCCGCCCGCGCCTATGCCCGCTCCATCGGACAACGCCTCCCGACGACCGCCGAATGGGAACTCGCAGCCTCCGCCGGCTACACCCGCACCGACGGCAAAAACGATCCCGACCTCCAACGCGACCTCTACGCCTGGCTCGCCCGCCCTGTGCCCGCGATCCTGCCCACCGTCGCCACCACCCGCCCCAACCTCTACGGCGCGCGCGGTCTCCACGGCCTCGTTTGGGAATGGGTCGATGATTTCAATACCGCGATGGTCACCGGCGAATCCCGCGCCGACTCCGGCCTCGACCGCGACCTCTTCTGCGGCGCCGGCGCCATCGGCGCCAAGGAAATGACCGACTACGCCGCCTTCATGCGGCAGGCCCTCCGCTCCTCCCTCCAAGCCAACAACACCACCACCTCGCTCGGCTTCCGCTGCGCCCGCGACCTCGCGCCATAATCGTTCTTTTTCTCTCAATCTTTCCCGTTCTCCCATGAAACCAATCCTTCCCGTTTTCCTTTTCGCTGCCGCCGCCTGCGCCGCCGCCACATCGCCGCCATGCTGCGCGGAAACGGCCGCGCCGAAAAAAGACGAATGCTGCGAAGCCATGGCTTCCGCGCCGTTCTCCAAGAACTCCGTCTACCAAGCCGACGCCGCCTTCACCACCGACACCGGCGCGCCCTTCAAACTCGGCGCTCTCCGCGGCCGGCCCGTGATCCTCGCCATGTTCTTCGCCGCTTGCGGCTACGCCTGCCCGCTCACCGTCACCGACATGCAGGCCATCCGCGCGCAACTCCCCGCCGAGGTGCGCGACCGCGCATCGTTCGTGCTCGTTTCCTTCAACGTCGCCCGCGACACCACCGCCGCTCTCGCCGCCTATCGCGCCCAACGCCGCCTCGACTCCGCCTGGACCCTCCTCCGCGGCTCGGAAGATTCCGTTCGCGAACTCGCCGCCCTCCTCGGCGTGAAATACAAACAGGAAGCCGACGGCGCCTTCGCCCACTCCAATCTCATCACGATCCTGAACCCACAGGGCGAGGTCGTGCACCGGTGGCCCGGTCTAAAAGGCGGAATCGATGAAGCCGCGGCGGCAGTCGTCGCGGCAAAATAGATTCCCGCTCGTCCGCACCTGCGCGCCCGCCGCCATGAAAGCACTTTTGCGCCTCCTCACCGTGGCCCTGCCCGCCGGTCTCGTCGTCTTCTCGGCCGAACCAGCCGCCGACTTCACCGATGCTTTCGCTCGCGGCAAACTCTCCTTCAACGCCCGGCTTCTCTACGAAAATATCGAACAGACCGATCTCCGTGACGCCGATGCCCTCACCCTCCGCACACGTCGTGGCTTCACGACCGCTACGTGGTTGGGTTTCAAGGCCGCGGCGGAGGCCGAGCACATCGTCGCCGGGACGGGGCTCGGCGAGGAGATCGACGCACAGCGCGCCCGCAAATTTGGCCGACCCATCACGGGTCTCGTGAAGTTCGCCGACTTTCGCCGCGACAGCCTCGCGTATCCGAACGTGCAAAAAATCTGCGCCCAAGCGGACTGCGCCTACTAGTCCGTCCGAATCCCTCCGCGCATGTCCGCCACGAAATTCAAGACCTGCGATGTCCGGCCCAACCTCGCGCGCGGCGAGGAACCGTTTCCCCTGATCCGCGCCCGGGTGGACGCCCTCGCTGCCGGGCATGGCGTCACGATCCTCGCCCCGTTTCTGCCCACGCCCCTGATCGAGTTGCTCAAAGGCGAAGGCTTTCACTCCACCATGGAGCGCCGCGCCGACGGAGCCTGGGCCGTCAACTTCTGGCGCGACTAAACTGCGCGCGCCCGCTTGATTGGTCCGATGCCGCCCTCCCCGCGTTCCGCTGACCTGAAGCTCACCGGTCTCGTCGGCACGTTGCGCTGCTCCCAGTTGTTCGCCGGCCTCGCCGCCGAGGATCTCGCCGCCGTCGCCGCCTTCTGCGTGCGACGCTCGCTGGCGAAGGATGATTACCTCTTCCGCCAAGGCGCGCCTTCCGAAGGTTTCTACATCGTCCAGCAGGGCGCGATCAACGTCCACCGCGTCAACGCCGCCGGCAAGGAGCAGGTCATCCACGTTTTTCGCACCGGCGACTCCCTCGCCGAGGCCGCTCTCGCGTCGCCCACCGGCTACCCCGCCGATGCCCGCGCCGTCGAGCCCAGCACCGTGTTGCTCATCCCGAAAATCCCCGTGCTCGCGTTCATCGGCCGCCGCCCCGATCTCGCGATGCGGATGTTGGGCTCGATGAGCGCCCACCTCCGCGTGCTGGTCGGTATGCTCGACGATCTCACGCTCAAAGACGTCGAAACCCGCCTCGTGAACTGGCTCGTGAAAAACCGCCCCGAACGAGGTGGCCCCATCGCGCTCTCCGGCACCAAGCGCGTCCTCGCCGCCGAGCTCGGCACCAGCAGCGAGACGCTCTCCCGCACCCTCGCCAAACTCCGCGACCAGCACATCATCACGGTCGCGGCCAAAACCATCACCGTGCGCGACCCCGCCGGACTCGCGGCCATTCTCCGTCGCAACCTGGGCGAGTCGTGACTCTCAACCGCAAACCTTGATCTGCCTCAAGGCCCGCCGCTCCGGGTCCCGCTACACTGTGCCGATGCCACCCGTGATCGCTCGCATTCCCATCGCCCCTCTTTTCGAGCGGCTCGGCGGTCGGCCGCGGTTGGTGGTGCTTCTCAGGTTTTTCTACGCCGATGTGCGCCAGCACGCCACGCTCGCCCCGATTTTTTCGGCGCACATCCGCGACTGGCCCGAGCACATGGAGAAGATCGCCGACTTCTGGTCGGGTGCGACCGGCGGCCCGGCGCTCTACCGTGGCGCCATGCCCATGAAGCACGTCCCGCTCGGTCTCGACGAAAGCCACTTCGAAGCCTGGCTCGGCCTCTGGTCGCGCCATTGCCGCGCGCATCTCGCCGCCGCCGAGGGTCGTGAGCTCATCGCCCTTGCGGAAAATATCGGTCTGCGCCTTCGCCAGATCGTCGGTGTCCGACCGGTCGCGGGCCCGGATTCCGGTGCCGCTCCGCTTCGCCCATGCTGACGAGATTCCTCCCGTTCCGCGTCGGTCTGATCATGTCGCTCGCGGCCGCCGCATGCGCGCAAAGCCAGCCCGACTACGAGCGGCCGCCCGTGAGTTACTCCGCGACGCTGGCGCACGACGCCGTGACCCGACTCCAGGCCCGGCTCATCGCCGGCACCGTCGTCCTCGTCGGCGACGAACGCCGGATGTTCGCCGCCGTCCTCGCCGAGCTCGGCGTCTCTCCGGCCAGTCAAATGCTGGTTTTTTCCCGCAATAGTTTCCAGCGCACCCGCATCCGTCCGGATCGCCCGCGCGCCCTCTATTTCTCCGATTCGGTCTACGTCGGCTGGGTCCCCGGCGGACTCGTCGAAGTCACCGCCGTCGACCCGCGGCTCGGTCCCGTCTTCTACACCCTGACGTTGCCCCGCGCCCGCGCCGCCGCGCCCGCCATCGTCCGCGACGCCGATTGCCTCAGCTGCCATGGCGGCACCTTTGTGCGCGAGATCCCCGGCCTCTTCGCGCGCTCGGTTTTTCCCGATGCCGGCGGCGATCCGCTCCTCCGGCACGGCACGCAACTGGTCGATGACGAGACGCCTTTTTCCGAACGCTGGGGCGGCTGGTATGTCACCGGCTACCGCGGCGCGACTCCGCACCGCGGCAACGCCTTTGCCGCCGAGCGCGGCGACCAACTTGTCTTTGTCCCGAGCCCCGCGCGCCCCCTCGAACTCTCCGCCTTCTTCGACACCGCCGCCTACCTCTCGCCCCGCAGCGACGCGACGGCGCTCCTGATTTTCGAGCACCAGATGTCCGTGCAAAACAGCCTCACGCGCGCCGCCTTCGCCGTGCGTCGCATGGTCGACTATCAGCACTCCCTGCAAAAAGCATTTAAGGAACCGCAGACCGACGAACCCGCCTACGACAGCGTGCGCGGCGTTCTCGCCCACTCCGTGGAAGACATCGTCGATCACCTCCTCTTTCGTAACGCGGCCCCGCTGCCTCCGGGAATCGAGGGCGACGCGGGATTTCGCGACGCGTTCATGCGGGGTGCCCGGCGCACCCGCGCCGGCGATTCCCTGCGCGACCTGCAACTGGGCGACCGGCTCTTCGCTTGGCGATGCAGCTACCTGATCTATGCGGAATCGTTTCACGCGCTGCCGCATATCCTCAAGCGCGGCGTGCTCGACCGTCTGGCCGCCGTCCTGCGCAACTCCGAGCCGCTGGATCGCTACGCCTATCTTCCAGCGCAGGAAAAGCGGCGCATTTACGAGATTCTGTTGGAAACGCATTCCGACGCCCGGGACCGCTGGACCGAGGCTGCCGCTGTCCCGGAAGCGCGCTGAAATGCAGGCATGTCATGGTTCCGGGCGCGGGCGGTTTCTGTCGCGGCGCAAGTTCCGTTGCGGTCTCTGGCCGAGCCGGGGTGATGTCGGTGAAGGTGGAGCGCGTTGACTCCAACGCGCTGGTTTGAGCGTGGGGTTTTCCGATTTGGTTTCGTAAGTGTAGGCCAGCCCGCTTGCGGCCGAGGTTTGACGCGCGCGAGCGCGCCGGCCTACGGCAGAACCGTCTGTTAAATCAAACCGGAAAGCCCTGAGTTGAGCGCGGGGGATCCTGAAGCGCCTTGCGGTCAAGTCGCTCCACCCTCGCCATCGCATTTTGCCCGGGTCGTTCGGCTCGCCGGCGCGGGTCTGCGATCCGGCGGAGAAATGCGGTTGAGAGCCGAGAGCTGAGACTCGAAAGCTGAGAGCAAAACCAGACGGTGCATCCATCTGGGGTGGATCTGCAGGTCGGACCGGCTTCTGGGGGTTGTGCTCTCAGCAAAATTAAAGCCGACGGATTTAACCACGAAACACACGAAAGGAACACCGCGCCCGCTCCTGTCGCTATTGGGATCGGTTCACCGAAAAAAGGCCGGAGATTTTTTCTCCAAGGGAAGCGGTCATTGACGTGTCTCCTGTTTAAGCGGCGGTCGGGAGCGCGGTGGTGCGCGCGGGATAGAAGGGAAGACATCGCGGGCAAGCTCGCTCCTACAATGAGATTTGCGGGGACCGATGGGAGGTCGGTGTTTGCAGGTGGGCGGGGCGCTCGGCCTGCTTGGAAATCGGCCGGTGGACGGGGTGCGGTGGCGCGGCTCAGTTCAGCGTAAGGAGTGCTCTCCTCGGATTTGGCCGGCCGATGTTGATGATGATTTCGGCTGGGCGCGCGGGGCCGAGTTTGTCCATCGGGGCGGCCAGCGCGGGAGGCGAGCGGTGCCGCGACGCAGGAGTTGAATTATCGAGAGCAAGCTCGCTCCCACAAAGAAGGAAAGACATCGAGAGCGAGCTCGCTCCTACAATGAGTTTTTCGGAGACCGACCGGCGGGCGGAATGGGTTGTGAGGGTTGGCGAGCGTCCCGCCCCCGGCTTTGGCGTGGCGGGTCAGCCGATTTTTTTGCGGAGGTCCGGGGCGGAGCGGAAGACATTGAAGCGGCCTTCCTTTGAGACGGTGAGGAGGCCGCGTTTGACCAAATCAAACAAGTCGTGGCGGGCGGTGGGGAAGGCGATGCCGTGGCTGCGGCGGTGGCCTTCGATGATGTAGCGGGCGGTGCTTTCGCGCAGGGCGTGGGCGATGAGCGATTGCTGGCGGTGATTGAGGCCGGCCGTGCCGCGCAGGAGTTTGTCGGCGATTTTCAAATCGTCGGCCTTGCGGGCGGCGTAAGAGTGGAGCGCGGCCACGGCCTCGTGGATGACGCCGGCTTGGTGAAGGATGAAGTAGGTGAGGTCGTTGTCGTCGGTCTCGGTGAGGAGGAACGCCTCGGCATAGCGGGCGGGGGCGCGCAACAGGATTTGCGAGATGGAGATGAATTCGAAGAGAGCGTAGCCTTGGCGCAGCATGGCCCAATAAAAGAGGGCGCGGGCGGTGCGACCGTTGCCGTCCACGAAGGGGTGGTCGTAGGCGAGCCAGAAGTGCAGGATGATCGCGCGAATCACCGGGTGGATGAAGAAATCGGGGGTGTCGGCGTTGGCAAAGCGGCACATGGCCTCGAGGCGCTTGGGGAGTTCGGCGGCGGGGGGTGGCTCGTGGAAGACGGTGCCTTCGAGGTCTTCGATCCGGACGTTTTCCGTCGCGCGGCGGAAACGGCCAGCGGCGTCGGGTTTTTCCAGGGTGTCTTCGGTGATGAGTCGGTGCAGGTCGAAAACGAGTTCGGGCGTGAGCGCCTCGCGGCGCAGGTCCTGAATGCGCCGCATGGTGTGATAGTTGTTAAGGATCATGCGCTCGCTTTTGTCATGCGGCGGGCGGCCGGTGCGGAGCATTTCCTTGGCGACCTCGCGCGTGGTGACGGCGCCTTCGAGTTGGCTGGAAGTGATGGATTCCTGCAGCAACGCGCTGAGGATATAGCGGTCGCGTGCCTCCGGGCCGGTGACCGAGGCGGGGAGGTTGAGCGCGAACCCGAGCCCGCGGTCGATCTCATGCAGGTCTTTTTGCAAGGTATCGGGCAGGGTGAAGACGAACGGCCGGCCCCGCAGGTCTCGTAAAGCGAGCGGGCGATACTCGCGTCGCCGCCACCATTTGAGCGAAACCCACCACTCCTCGACGGTAAGGCCGGCGGGCGGGGTGTGGCGGCGCAGCTCGTTCCAGTGCGGGTAGCGTCCTTTCGCGGACTTGGCCGCCGGGTCGAAACGAAGAATTTCCGTCAGACGGGCGGCGCTGAGTTTGCCCGTCAGGGCGTCGAGCGCGGGAGGCGTTTGCGGGATTTTCATTAAGAATCTAAGTGAATCTTAATGAAATATGAATGGAGGCAATCTTTATTAAGAAGTATATTAAATCTTAATGAAATCTATGTGAGGCGAGAGCGGGAGGCGGGTGGTGCCGCGACGTGAATTATCGCGAGCAAGCTCGCTCCGACAAAGACGCGAAACATCGCGAGCGAGCTCGCTCCTACGATGGGTTTTTCCGGGACCG
>JBDNFZ010000744.1:0-4130 GCA_041689555.1 Opitutaceae bacterium
ATTTCTTTTTTCGACTGCACACGACGCGGCTTGCTTTTCGAATCTGCGGCACGCGCTTGGACCTTGGCGCGCGCACTGCCGATTGAAGAGCAATGATCAAAATTCAGGGGCACCTGCATTAACCGCGGAGGGAGACCGGTTGGGAATTTCAAAAACCCGTCGCCGTAGCCGAAAACATGGAAGAGGCCAAGAGACTCTCCATCTCGCCGGGCTCGCACTTCGCCATTTGCGAACTGCGGCGGAGCAGACATTCTTCTCCATGGCCAATGCTCAAAATCACCGTTGGACCCGGCTGCTGCACGGCATGGCAACCGCTCTCGCGCTTGCTGTCACCGGCTGCTCCACGCCCTTTCCCAAGGCGCCACAAAATCCGAGTCCCCAAGCACAAGCCGAGGCCCAGGCAATTTTTGATCGCTGCCTGGCCGCCCACGGCGGCGATTTCCGGACGCACACAAAGGATATCAACCTCTCGCTGGAGTGAGAATGGAGCGCAATGATTCAGCGGATTCAGCCGATCGTGACCGACGCCGCCTTCCGGATCACCGCCCAAGAGCGCTTTCGGCCCGCGGACCAATTGTATGCGGTCGAGTGGCAGGGACCGGCCGGCACGAAGAAAGTCGTCCGCACGTCCGACGCGATTGAGGTTTACTACAACGGCGTGCGCGAAACGGATGATAAGAAGCTTCGCGCCACCGCAATGACCGCAGATGCGTTTCAGCTGTTTCACCTCGGGCCTTCCTTTCTGCAATTACGCGGCGCCAAATTCACCCCGCTGGAAGATGCTCGGGAAAAAGGCGTCACGTATCAGCGCCTGCTCACCACGATCAGACCGGGTTTTGGTTTCTCGCCCGCCGATGATGTGGTGGTCTGGATTGATCCCAAAACGCATCGCCTTTTTCGCGTGCACATGACGCTGAACGGTTTTGAGACCACTCGAGGAGCGCACGTCGATACGACTTTCGTCGAGTATCGCCAAGTCGGGCCCGTGCTCGTTCCGGTGCTGCTCGATGAACGCGTTCGCGGGCCCATCGGCATCCACGCGCATCGCTGGCGCATGACCGGGGCTGATGTCGACCGCGGGTGGACCGCCGGCGAAGTCAACGGATCAACGTGGAACGGGACCGCGGCTGCCCCGGCACAGAGCCTCAACTGACGCGGCTCGGGCGGGGCGGGGTGGAATCCGCCTTGGCACCGCGGGTGTTGAAACCAGAAAATGGGGTAGGGGTTGACTTGATAGAGCGGGTCTTGGCCGGAGGCGCGACGGAGCCGTCAAGCCGAGGGGCTTCGTCAAGCCGAGGGGCAAGCTCCCCTCGTCCGACGGCCTCGCCCGACCCGACCCCTTCGTCCGACCGCCGACATGCCTGCTTTCAGGCTCTTGCGAAGCTCGGTCCTGCAACGGCCTGGGGCGGGTTCGGATCGCGCCGCGGGTTGAACCGGCGGTGCGCTCATTTCGCACTAAAAATCGGGAGGAGAATCTGGACCTCAGGAAATCAGGAAAGCAGATAGGAATCGCGAATTTTATTATCCATTTCGGGTCTTATTCCCGAGTTCCTGAGTTCCATATTAGTTATTCGGCGTCTACCTCAGGTGGCGACCAGTTCGTCGGTTGCCGGTCGCTTGAGGAAGGCAGCGGTGACGAGGGCGACCAAGGTTCCGAAGAAGAGGCCCGCCAGGAAGCCCATGGCGGCTTGGATCGCGGGGTGCATTATTTTGCGCGTCATCGTCGTGATCTGCTCCACCTTGTCGGAGCTCAGGCCCTGGGCCTCCATCTTGTCGGCTTGGGCCTGGACGATGATCTCCGTGAAACCGGGATTGATGATTGTGGTGTAGACGAGATTGAAGGCGACGCCCATGAGGGAAGCAAAGAGCACGATCATGAAGCCGGCGCCGAGCGCGCGGCCGTAACCGAAGTCCTCGGTCGGCGGCACGGCGGCGCGGCGTTCCTTGGTGCCGAGGACGACGCAGGTGACGCCGATGACGAGCCCGGTGAGGGTCTGGACGAGTTGGGCGGTGCCGAGTTTAGCGGCGTCTTCGTGCAAGCCGAGGAAGTAGAGCGCGAAGACGACCAGCGCACTGCCGATCGCCATGTAGAAGCCATAGGTCACGTAGGTTTTCATGGCCTGGAGGGTTGGCGGGTCCGGCCGGGCGACGCAACGCCGCGGTGACCAGCGGCCCCGGACCGGGATAGGCGGGACGCGCCCCATGGTTTCCGGTATGGGTTTGCAACGCGCGGAACCCGTAGGCAGCGAGCTCGCTCGCGCTCAAACCGCGCCAGCAAGCTGGCAGCCTGCACTTACGGAACCAAACCGGGCGGCCGAGGCACGCGACCGCCCGGGGCGATTGCCGACTTGGGGTCGGGCGACGGCGATCCGGCTCTCGCCGCGCCCCCGTATGAGTTCCCCTTCGATTCGAGATCACGTCCGCTTGCGTTGACAGGATCTGGGCGCGGCGAACACCGGGACGACCGTGGCCGAATCTGACAGTTCGCCGAAAGTGGGAGGATGAGACGATTTTGATTCCGCTGGACGCATTCCGCTGTAGCCGGCCTCGCCGAGGCCGGAGGCGGACCGGGGTCGGCGACCCCGGCTACAAAAGCGCCGGTCCGAACCGCAAATCCTCCGGGGTGCGATCAGTTCGGCGGGACGCCGACGTGCGTTGCGCAGAGTAGGGGCGTCCCTCGTGGACGCCCGAGGGCGTCGGCAAGCGACGCCCCTACGAAACGGGCCAAACCGGAAAGCCGTGCGTGGCGGAGGGCCGGCGTTCGTCGCTCCGATTGGGGGCGACGCTCGTGGACGCCCGAGGGCGCCGGCAAGCGACGCCCCTACAAACGGGCTAAACTGGAAAACCGTGCGGCGGGACGCCGGCGCGCGTCGCTCCGAGGTAATTCACCAACGAGGTGATCCGCCCGATGACGCCGGCTCAGGGTTTGGCGGCGTGGTCGCGGGCGTAGTGCTCCGCGAGGGCGTCATGGCCGAAGTCGCCCTTGAACGCGCGGACTGCGGTGTGGACGTGGTTCCAGTTGTTCTGGGTGTTGTCGAATTCGATGAGGAAATCGGGGCTCTGGATGCGGTAGTAGGTCGCACCGACGCCGCGTTCGGTCGCGCCGGCCCAGGCGAAGGTAAGTTTTTCGGGACCGGGAGCGACGAAGGCGGCGAACGTCTCGGTCGCAAGTTCGGGACGCCAGCGCCCGAGGTAGAGGCGCACCAAGGCGAGGAAACGCTCGCGTTGGGCGGGATCGAGTTGGGCGGCGGTGATGCCGGCGGGAGAGAGCGGCTCGACGCGTTTCCGGTTGGTCGTGATGATCTCGGCCGGGGCCTTGTCGGAGAAGATCGCGATCTTCTTCTGTGCGGCGTCGAGCGATTGGATCAGGGCGTGGCCGAGGTCCTCCTCTTCGCCGAGGATGCGCTCGCCCTTGCGGGGGCCGCTGCGGATCTCGGCGGGATTGCTGCCGATGAAGGACGGCGTGAAGAACACGTGTCTGCCGTCGACGACCGTGAAGTTGAAGGCGGCGTGATGCCCCTCGAAGCGCCAGCCCCAGGATTTGTCGGCGCTCGGTTCGCCGAAGACCGTGATGAAATAGTTGGTCGGGTCGCGGCGGCCGGGCGGCGTGTCTTTTTCCAGGTCCTTGAGCACGAGTTCCGCGGCCATGGTCGCCTGCACGCGGGCGACGCCGGTATGGCTCAGGCCCGCGCGGAGGAGGGCGATGCCGAGCGCGTATTGCCCGGTGGTCATTTTCTTGAAGCTGAGGCCTTGGCGCTGGATCGGGACAAAATTCCAATTTTCACGCTCGGCGTCGGTGAGCGCGTAAGTGGCGAGCTTCCGTTGCTCGGCGTCGAGGGTGCCGAGGAAGGTGTTGGCGGCGGCGAGCATGTCGCCGGGCACCTCGTGGGCGAAGGCGCGGCTGACGGCGGCGATGAGGGCGACAGCAAGCAGGACCAGACGACGTGGGGAGGGGCGCATGGGCCGACGCTTTGCGAATGCGCCGGCTCCCGCAAGGCGCGAAACTCGGGGTGCGCGCATGCGGGTGCGGTTTTCCGGTTTGGTTTTGCAACGCGCGGAACCCGTAGGCCGCGAGCTCGCTCGCGCTCAAACAGCGCCAGCAAGCTGGCTGCCTACACTTACGGAACCAA